>JAVFAP010000106.1:0-9432 GCA_034002445.1 bacterium
GATGAAGGATCTGGGCTTTTTTTCGGACCAAATTCGGTCCTTATCCCAGATTGTCGTAAATTCTCCCGTACAGGGAGAGGCTCTGGTTGATCATATCACCCTGGATGCGTCTCAACCCTCCGAAGAAACACGAATCCAAGATTGGTTATTCATCTATTAAAAAACGATTGGCCCGCAAGGCGAAAAAGGAGATCACACGATGAGTAAGCAAAAAAAGAACAAGTCTACCGAGATGAATCATGAGCAGGCACATGGGACAGAAATCCAGCGCCGTTCCATCCTGGGCGGGAGTTTGGCCGCGATCGCGGGGATGCTGTTGGGATCCTCCTCCAGTAAAGAGGCGCAAGCCCAGGCACGCCCCCTTTTGGAACTGGGAGGCATTTGCGACGGCCATTTGATCGCGCTGAAACAAAAGGATGCGATCCAGTATTTGCAGAACCAAATGAAGCAAAGTACGAATTTTGCCGTTCTTTTTGACCATTTCACTAAAAATGGGATGGAGTTCATCCTAGAGCGGGCGCAAGTCTTCATGTACATGGCTGAAACCGATGGCCCTGGTTCGGCCTTGACGCCCAATGTGATCGGTATCGCTCCGAGTTTTGTAAAAGTAGAACCCACCGCCGATTTCCATGATGCGGTCGGGATCGTGGTGCATCAGAATGGGAAGGCATTGGCGGGCGGCGTGCGGGTCAACCATAATCCATTTTCCATTGTGGAATTTTCGGTCTTTGAAGTGGTCGGCGATGCCGATCCCGCCACTGGCGCGGTTCCCGAAGTTGTGGTGAACCGAATTTCCGCGGATGAACTCGCCGCGGATGATGAAGCCACTGCCGCGCGAAAACTCACCTACCCCAATGAAGATCCTGCCACGTGGGATCCCAACGTGGCCACGTTGCGGCATGGCGATCGGGAATCCGTGGCGGCGATGGTGTTCCATTCCATCATCAGTGATGAACGTTCACGCCCTATGTACACGCCGGAAGGGCTGGAATCATTATTGGCGCAAACGCCGCTGGTGCAGAAATTCGCCAATGTAAACTACATCCGCTATGCACAGGCAACCGCCAAGCAAGCCGGTTGGTGCTGCTCGACCTCAAGCAGTTGCAACGCCAGTACCAGTACCTCGACTTCGACAAGCATTTCTATCGAAGCCAGCAAAACTTGATTTCATCCAATCCCATAGGGAATAAAAGGCATGAAAACAACCTTAACCTATCGATATCCACGGTTGATTCACTCTGTCGATCGGCCGATCTCTCCAGATTTCATGGATCCATCCGGGGGAGAGAGAGAACTTTGGGGCTCTCTCCTTCCCTTGCTGGATGGCCAACATTCGCTTGAAGAAATCTATGGGAAACTGCTGATTGATGGGTTCGCGGCCGAGGCGATTTTCCACGCCATGGAAACCCTGGAGGATCACCATTGGCTGGGAGAGATGGATTCCTCTCTCCCTCATGGCTTGACCCAAGCGGAAGCCCGCATGTATGCGCCCCAAATCCAACGATTTCAAGCATGGAACCGCGAATACCACAATATGGACCCCTCTGGCAATCAAACGGAAGGGGAAGAGGTCCAGATCAAACTCAAGCAGTCCACAGTCCTTGTCGTCGGATTGGAGAACTCGGGTAAGGAATTGCTCCATTCGCTGGCATGTGCTGGTGTCGGGTGTTTGATCGGAATTACCAATTCCCCTGTTTTTACTGCCGAGGAAATTGGGCGGATCAATCCGTTCATCCAATATCATGAAATCCATCATGAGCAGGAACTGGTTGGCAATCTGCGTGACCGAACCGTCAATGTGATTGTCTACAGCCCTGATCGCTTCGACGAGGAGTATTGCCAGACGTTAAACAGGCTGGCTCTTTCCACCAACACACCCTTCCTGCCCATACGGCATAATCCAACATCCATCGAACTGGGCCCCTTGGTGATTCCCCATGAATCGGCCTGCTATACCTGCTATGACCGGCGTAGAAAAGCGGCCGTCCCCTATCTTGCCGCGCCCGCGAAACAGCAAACCGGTACGTTGTTCAACTTTCCCGTCGGGGTTGGGTTTATCACGATCGAGATCATTAAGTTTTTGTCGTATTGCGCGGAACCGATTACCAAGGGGCGGTTGTGGCGGCTGAATTTATTACGGGGTCTCTCGGATGTGCACCCGGTTTTGAAATTGCCTCGTTGTCCTTCCTGTGGGGTGCATCGCCATACCCCGCCATCAAAACTGTGGGAGGAATAAGCCATGGCTCGAACCTTTGATGGGGTGCGCCCTCCCGATCCTCTTGTATTGGACCCCGTGACTGGAATCGTCACTTTTTTGGCGGAAGGGGAACGCTATCGCTCCGATCCGGATATTTTTGTTGTCGCCGCACGTAGCGCCAACCTGGCCCAGTTGCATCATCTTGGCATAAATCCACCCGCCGAACATCATGTTACCGGCAGCGGCGCGGGACTCGCCTACAACGACGCTTTGGGGGCGGCGGTGGGCGAAACGGTGGAACGCTATTCGTTTGGCATTGTTGATGAAGAAGCGCTATGTCTCGCGACGTTTCAGGAACTCTGCCTGAAGGGAGAGTTGGCGATCGCGCCCGATCGCTGGGCGTTGTTTCATCCTTCCCAAAAACACTCTCTGCCCTATACCTTTTTCAAAAATGATACCAAGATTGCTTGGATCAAGGCACAGCATCTCATTCACAAACGGGATTACTACGTTCCCGCATGCATTGTATATTCCCCTTATTTTGGCCTGATGCTGGATCAAGGGGAGCAAATTATAGCTCCAGCCATTTCCACCGGGGCAGCCTGCGCGTTTACCCGCAAGGAAGCCATGCTCAAAGGCCTGTGTGAGGTGGTGGAGCGAGACGCGTTCATCACCCTGTGGCGGAACCGCCTGCCCCTCCCCCGAGTCGTTATCGATGAACAGAGCGCGTTGTACGAACTCTATCAAGAGAAATTTGTCCGCGATGGCTTGGAATACGCAGTTTTTCATTCCACCCTGGATCTAGGAATTCCCTCCTTCTTCGGTGTGTTGATCAACCATCGCCAATCCCCGCCGGGCAACATGGATGGTGGGGCCAGCCATCCCGATCCAAACCGGGCCGAGCTGAAAACGCTGCTGGAGTTAACCCAGGGCTTTCAGTGGATGAACCATGTCCGCCAGAGTGATTTTGTGGCCAAGCCCGATTTTTCCAATGTGCGCTCGTTCGATGACCGCATGCATATGTACGCGTTTGGCGATTATCGCCATCATTTTGATTTTCTCTTGGATCACGGGCAACGCGTACCCCTCTCCGCGATCACCAACATCGATCAGGGGGGTGTCGCCACGAATTTTGACATGTGCTGTCGCATGCTAGCCAAAAACGACATCAATGTGTTAGCCATCGATCTGACCCCTTGTGATGTAGCGGAATGTGGGCTTGCGGTCGTGAAAGTGATTCTGCCCGAATGCTCCCCCATGGAAGGCGATCATACTGTTCCATTTTTAGGGGGAGAGCGGTGGAATCAGGTGCCGGTGAAAGTAGGCTTGCTGGATACCGCACGGTCTCTGGACGAGGTCAATCCAGCGCCGCATCCCTATCCCTGATAGAAAGGAACCCGTCCATGGTTTTATCCAATCCATCAACCAATCCGATCCGCAGTGAAGCCTCGGTTGGAGAACTGTTTTCTCCCGCGGAGGTCTACCATGAAAATTCCAAAATTTTCGCCAGCAATACAGAATTATTTGCCAACATCCAGGCGGTGAACAGTACACCCAAATTGAGGAGAATTATTTCCCGGCCTTTTACCACCTATCCTGGGGTTCCAGTGGTTCCATTGCCGGAGGTAGGGAAGGTGAGCGAAAAATCCTTCGAGTCGATTTTGCGAGAGAGGCGATCCGTCCGGAAATTCAAGGAAGAGCCGATTGCGCTGACAGACCTTGCGGCGATCTTGTACTTGGGGGATGGGATTGTTTCGGAATATCATGATCCCGATGGCAGTGTGTGGCAATTGCGTACCGCCCCCTCCGGAGGGGGATTGTACCCCATTGACCTGTTCTGCTTTGCATTGAATATCGACGGCCTTGAGAATGGTCTTTATTTTTACAATACACGCCGGCATCACTTGGAACAGATTCAGCTAAAAGACTACAGGACCAGTTTGCAGGACGCCACGCATTTGAACGTGGAATTCGGGACTGCCAGTTGTTGTATTGCCATGAAATGCATTCCCAGCCGCAGTAATTTTAAATATGGCGAACGGGCTTACCGCTTTATGCTGCTGGAGGCAGGGCACATCGCGCAGAATCTGTCCTTGGCGGCTACCGCCCTGGGACTGGCCTCCCTGCCTGTGGGGGGATTTATCGATGACCGGGTCAACGCCCTCCTGAAAGCAGATGGCTGTGACGAATTTGTTATCTATTTGGTAGCCTTCGGAAAACCCTAGACCGGTAGATGGTTCCTTTCCGTCAGTTTCCTGAGAAAAGATGATATAAAACGTCCACTTGCAGGTCCATCTTATTCGTTCGGCCGTAAAGCATCTTCCAGAGGATGGCGTTCATTTTCCGCAAACCAATCCAGTTGTTTCATTCTGTCGATCAGCAACCTCATTTCGTTCTGCAAATCCTTCCAAGCCTGATCCATAGGGTCTCGCTGTTCTTCCTTGCCGATGATTTCTAGGCGTAATGCCGCGTCTCGTGCTCGCTGCGCACCCAAGAATCCAAGGGCTCCCTTTATACCGTGGGAAGACACCTTCAATCCATGAAAGTCTTCCCGCAGGATTGAATCGTGGATTTGACCTAGGGATGTAGCCGCGCTATCCAAAAAGGAAGAGACCATCTCCCGCAAGATTTCCAGGTCGTCTTCTACTTGTTCTAACAGAAATCGTGGATTCAAGACCGCATCATCATACACCGGGGGGGCTTCGACATGGCAAGTGGTTGGAATGATCTTCGATGGCAATAACTCAACCATCTTCTGCATCAATTCATGTGATTTCATAGGTTTTGCCAAGTATCCATCCATTCCTGCCGCCAGACAAGAATCCATATCTCCTTTCATCGCCGCCGCTGTGATCGCTAGAACGGGTGTGCGATAATCTTTTTTCTTTTCGTAATCTCGAATTTGTTTGCAGGCTTCAACGCCATCCATTTCTGGCATGTGTAAATCCATAAGAATTAGGTCAAATGAATTTTCCATGAAATAGTGTACTGCTTCTCTTCCATTAGAGGCGATTGTATATTGGTGCCCCATTTGGGACAAAATTCGAGAAATTAATTTTTGATTGAATGGATTGTCCTCGGCTACAAGAACTTGTAAGGTCGATAATTTAATGCCTGAGCCTTGGGAGGAGGGGCCTTCCAAATTCTTGTCTTGAATCTTGTATCCTCGGCTTTGAATTAAAACGGTAAAAATTTCCTTGATTCCAATCGGTCTGAGTAACGAATAGAGAAATCCCAACTCCTTGTACCGCTCGATTCGATAGGTTCCACCAATGGTATTTAGTAAGATTAAGGTCGCGTTTTTTAAGTCCGAGTGGGTTTTGATTTGCTCTATGAAGTGAAAGCCTTCGTGGATGAGAATTTTTGAATCAATGAAGAGAACGGGGGTTGGATGACCTTGATGAGCAGCGGTGACAAGATGCTGCAGGGATTCTTCAGCACTGGTAATTAATTCAGGTTTGATTTTTAAATCAAGGAGATATTGGCGAATAACTTCCTGTTCCGTCGGATTGCTGATATACAGCAAGACAGGCATTCCCTCCAACGGACAGGGGGGGGCTTCCATGAGCTGCGGTCCACGCTGGAATGAGAGGAGAAGATGGAAAACAGCGCCTGGTCCTCCTTCGACAAGATGGGAATTTCCGGGAGCCGGGCTTTCCACCCATATCGTCCCTTCCATCAATTCTGCCAATCTGGAGGAGATGGAAAGTCCCAACCCCGTCCCACCATATTTCCTTGTAGTCGAGGCGTCAGCTTGATCAAATTCCTTGAAGATCACGGCTTGCTTCTCGGCGGGGATTCCAATGCCGGTATCCCGTATTTCAAAATGGAGTTGGATGTCCCGACCCGATTCCGATTCCAGTTTCACTTCAAGACACACTTCGCCTTTATCCGTGAATTTGATGGCATTCCCGATGAGATTTACCAGGATTTGCCGTAGACGCGTGACATCCCCGACCAACACATCAGGTATATTAGAATTAACGCAGTAGACGAGATCCAGATCTTTCTCATGTGCTCGTAAGGCCAAACCATGAAACATATCCGCGAGGGTATCCCGAATTTTGAAATCGGAGGGACATATTTCCATCTTCCCTGCTTCAATTTTGGAAAAATCGATGATGTCATTGAGCAACGCCAAAAGAGAGTCGGCACAACTTTTGATAATGGTAAGATACTCTCTCTGTTCTTCATCCAATCCCGTATCCAGAGCCAAGTCTGTCATCCCAAGGATCGCATTCATCGGGGTTCGAATTTCATGACTCATGTTCGCCAAAAACTGGGCTTTGGCCCGGCTGGCTCGTTCCGCCTTTTCCTTCTCTAGCAGAAGAACGCGCTCATATTTTAAAATTCGTTCCGCGACGAGAAGTCGGCTTTTTAAGAGTTCTGGGTAGACCGGTTTCGTCAAAAAGTCATCAGCGCCCAATGATAATCCGGTAATAATATCCTCCATCCCACTCTTGCCTGTAAGAAGAATGATATAGATATAATGATCTGTGTTTCTTTCTTTAATCCGCTTGCATAATTCCACCCCGCTGATCCCCGGCATCATCCAGTCAAGCAATGCGATGGAAGGAAAATCCCCATTTTCTAAAATTTCCAACGCGCTTTCCCCATCCGGGACATCGATCACATCATATCCCCAATCCAGGAGATTGTTCTTCAACATAAAAAGGGTGGAGTGGCTATCATCCGCGATCAGAACTTTTAGGGTCATTGTAAGATCCTTGGTATCCAGGGTGTGGGCAGGCTATTTTAACAATTCCAAGACGATGGATCGAAACTGGCTGGGAATATAGGGTTTTTTGAGAATCTGGGTCGCTCCGTTATTTTTTGCATTTTGAAGGACCGCTACTTCTGATTCATCCGTGCATAGGAGGATGGGTTTGGAGAAACCTTGGGTGCGCAGGATTTTCAATGCTTCCAAACCGT
The DNA here is from genome assembly GCA_034002445.1 of bacterium. Classification (GTDB taxonomy): domain Bacteria; phylum Hinthialibacterota; class Hinthialibacteria; order Hinthialibacterales; family Hinthialibacteraceae; genus JAVFAP01. The sequence goes on from JAVFAP010000106.1 coordinate 7,130, forward strand.
TCATTTCTGGCATATAGAAATCCATGATGATGAGATCGTACTCATGAGAGGAAACGGCTGTCAGAGCCTGTTTCCCATCCCCAGCCTCATCGATGTCCGAGATATTTAATTTCCGTAGATTGTTGATATGAATCTTCCGGATTACATCATAATCATCGACAACCAGCACTCGGGGGGGTTGGTTCATTTGATTTCTCCAACGACAAGGGATTTTGTGATTTCGAATGGATGGCCTGGAGTAAATGCTGAAACTCGTTTTGTAACAGGACAATCTGCTCTTGAATGGGGTTCGGTTCGGCTTTGTCAAGAAGCGATTCCATCTGAATGGCAAGATGGCGAAGCCGTTGTGCTCCCAGGTTCCCGCTTTCTCCTTTGATGGTATGTGCCAGTAATTTGGCTTGCCTGTAATCGCCGGCTTGGAAAGCATGGGCTAAGCGATGCAGCAACGGAGGGAGATCTTCCAATCCGATAGACAGGATCGTTCGGGCTCTCGAAGCATCTCCTCCCACATTTCGAAGGGTCATGTTCCAATCCAGGGTGGGGAGATCCATGGATTCGGGATGGCTGGAGTATGGATCGTCGAGTGGTTGGTCGTCGGATTTAATGGGAGTGACCCACTGGGCTCCATCGAGACATTGACGAATGAATAACGGGAGGGTGGCAGGATTGACCGGCTTGGTAAGGCATCCGTTCATCCCGATTTCCTGACACTGGCGTAGCGTATCGGAAGTGGAATCCGCAGTCAATGCCAGGATTGGGATGTTGGGATGAAAGCCATTGGTGTGTTCCCTGCGAATACGGAGAGTGGTTTCATATCCACCGATTTCGGGCATTACGAGATCCATCAGCACCACATCGAATGGGGTTTTCTTTAAGAGATCAATCGCGTGAATCCCACTGTCCGTAGCGCAGACCTGATAACCGAGTTTCGATAAAATCGCCTCCATGATGATGCGACTGGAAAGATCGTCTTCAACGACCAAGATTTTAATTTGTTGTGGATTATCCATTCCTATACCTAATAACGTTGTTGGCTTTCTCTGTAAGGCTTGAAAAGAAGGAAGGGAAAATAGAAACCAGTGTTCCCACTTCCCCTTCCGCATGAATCACCATGTAATCAACTTGGTATTCCCATATCAGAAAAAACCAAGTTCCCAAAATGCCATACGTGATGCAGGGGCATAATCCCTTGACGAATACGATGTCACGGGATTAAAAGTGCTTGAATTCATCCGATGAATCCGATCCACCATGCTCGGAAGTGGAATGCATATAAGATGGCAACGCATTGGCGGATTTCGCATTATAATGATAGCCCAGTTGCGAAACCGATTTCACCTTAGGCCGAGATGCATAGTTGGATCCGCCACTTGTTCGCAACTTGAATTGGCCTACCAATTCCTGGAGTGCCAAGGCTTGAGCGGACAGTTCTTCACTAGCGGATGCACATTCTTCGCTGGAAGAAGAATTGGCTTGGGTTGTTTGATCCAGTTGTTCCATCGCTTGGCGAATTTGCTCTGAACTTTCTGCTTGTTCCATGCACCGCATGCTCATTTCCTGAACCAATTGTGTGGCTGTGCGAATACTCGGTACAACGCGCTTAATCAGGGAACCGGCTCCTTCGGCTGTCGCGACGCTGTCATTTGCCAATTCAATGATCTCCTTGGCTGCCTGTTGGCTCCGCTCTGCCAGTTTGCGCACTTCCACGGCAACAACCGCGAACCCCTTGCCCATTTCGCCTGCCCGAGCTGCCTCAATGGCGGCATTTAACGCGAGCAAATTGGTTTGGTCGGCGATATCGTCAATAATGGATATCTTATCGGCGATCTGTTTCATTGCTAAGACGGTTTTTTCTACCGCTACCCCACCTTGTTCTGCTTCAATCGCGGCTTTGGACGAAACCCCATCCGTGTTTTTCGCACTTTCTCTATTTTGTTCGATGGATGTATTTAACTCATGGATCGCCGCGGAGGTTTCTTCCAGGTTGGCGGCCTGCTCCGTCGCGGAGTTTGCCATGTTTTGGGATGAAGCGGAGAGTTCTTCCGAACTGGCGGCCACTTGCTCCGCAGATTGCTGAATCTGATTCATTACGGTATGCAAATTTTCAGACATGGCATTCAAAGAATTTGCCAATATACCAATTTCGTCCTTTTGGTCCAGGTCGATGGTTTGTGTTAAGTCGCCCCCCGCCACACATTCCGCGAATTTTACACCCATCTGTAAGGGCTTCACGATCTTTCGGGTAATGAATATTGTGATCAGAACACCGAGAATCAAGGCAATACAAAGACCAATAATCAAAG
>JAVFAP010000107.1:0-9412 GCA_034002445.1 bacterium
CCATTTGGGTGGCGACCTTGGCTTCGGCGGCGGCTTCGCGGATTACCCGTGCTTCCCATACGCTGTGGGTGAGGGGTTTTTCACAATAGACATGCTTTCCCCCCTGCAACGCCGGCAAGGTGGCGAAGGCGTGGGTATGCTCGCAGGTGCTGACCACAACCGCGTCGAATTCGTTCATGTAATCAAAGACGTTGCGGAAATCGCGGATCTGGCGCGCCTTGGGGTACTTTGCCGCTGCCGCATCGACACTGGGCTTATGCACATCACACAGAGCGACGATATTTTCATCGCCGACCGAGGCCAGGTTCCCTCCGCCGCGGCCTCCTGTCCCGATGATGGCGATATTGAGTTTTTCATTCAAATTCTGGCCCCGGACAATCGCGGGGGCGCCCAATGTCACGACACCTGCCGTAACCGCCGAGGTCTGTAAAAACGAACGCCGGGAAATGGAACGGCGGGAGGTGGAATCTATTGAACGATTGTGCGACATAGCAAATCAGTCCTTTCATAGGTGATGAGCTCATTGAACCAGAAAAGGGCAGGTGATGTAAAGGGGGAGTGGTGTACCCCTCTGTACTGGAGTAGAATGATCCAGCCTCTCCTCTTCGCCGGTTTACAGTCCATTCTGGTTTTTTGTATGCAGGTAGATGCCGGAATGGTCCAACCCTCCGAATCCTTCTTCTGTCAGGGTTTTGAACAGCTCGGCGACAGTTTCGGTGACATCCAGTTGGCATCCGCAGGCTTCGGCTGCCTCCAGGGCCAGGCGGAAATCCTTGGCATGCAGGGCAAGAGCGAACTTGGGCGGGCGAAACTTTTCGTTCAGCATCATGGGGCCGCGCAGGGAGAGGGCCCATGATTTTGCCGCGCCTCCCGCGATGGCGTCCACTACTTTGGCCGCGTCCAGACCGTTTTTGCGTGCCAGGGCGATCCCTTCGGCGATGATCGCCAGATTGGCCCCGACGATGATCTGGTTGATGGCCTTGGTCAGTTGCCCCGCGCCTGGCCCGCCTACCAAGGTGATCTTCAGGCCGATCGCCTGCAACACTGGGTAAGCTCTTTCGAACACATCGGTTTCGCCACCCACCATGATCACCAGGGAGCCGCTGCGGGCCCCTTCCGGCCCACCACTGACGGGGGCGTCCAGAATGCCGATCTCGCGTTCCGCCAACTGGCTGTGCATGTGCCGGGCCAAGCTGGCGGAACTGGTGGTGCAATCAATAATCAGACCCCCCGCTTTCATCCCTGCCGCGATGCCGCTGGGGCCCATAATCACTTCTTCCACATCCGGCGCGTCGGCCACACAGACGACGCAGATTTCGCATTGCCGCCCGACGTCCGCGGGTGATTCGCAAATGGTGGCTCCCTTGGCGGCCAGGGGAGCGGTTTTGGCCGCGGTGCGGTTGTAGACATACAGCGGAAAGCCCGCCGCCATGATATTCTGCGCCATGAACGAACCCATGGTTCCCAGCCCAATAAAACCAACCTTTTTCATTGTAGTAAACCTCGTTAGGAGTAATCCGTTCCCGTCCAGGATGGACTTGGTCCAGGCGGTGGATTCTGGACCTGTTCTCGTCATCCATCAATGGCGTATATCGTACCTTCAGGAAACGATCAGTGGTAGCAGCCGATGGGGAGAACGGGTGTAATCAATCGGAAGAGATTCGGTCCAACAGGAAAAATTGTCTTTTTTTTTGCGCTTCCGGCGAGATGAATTACAAAATCTTGACATGCTGCGGGGGAGGGAATAAAGTGAATGAACATTTGTTCTCCACTCTTTCAGCAAAAGTAGGGTTGCGATGGCGACGGTAGAAACGATCCTTGAATCCATACAAAGTGAACCTGAACTACGAAATAACATCACGTTCTGGAAGACGATCCCCGCTCAGTTACCCCGTTACGGCCCCTGGCCGGATTTGTTTGCACCCGCCATCCGGGCGTTGCTGCAAAAGCGGGGGATTGAGGAACTGTACACCCATCAGTCCGAAGCGGTGGCGCGGGTACTGCAAGGCGATCATGTCATCGTCGTGACCCCTACCGCCTCGGGGAAAACGATGTGCTACAACTTGCCGGTGCTGCACCATCTGACCCAGATCAATCCCGAAGCGCGGGCACTGTATTTGTTCCCTACCAAGGCGCTTTCGCAGGATCAGGTGCTGGAATTGCAGGATCTTTCCAGTGGCCTCGGTGCGAAGATCAAGGTCCATACCTTTGATGGCGATACCCCAGCCAGTGCCCGGCGGGCCATCCGCAACTCGGGCCATATCGTGGTGACCAATCCGGATATGCTGCATACCGGGATATTGCCCCACCATACCCTGTGGATTCGGTTATTCGAAAATTTGCAGTACGTCGTGGTGGACGAGGTCCATCACTATCGGGGCGTCTTCGGCAGCCATTTGGCCAATTTAGTGCGTCGTCTCAAACGGATCTGCCGGTTTTACGGTTCCAATCCCCAATTCATTTGCTGTTCCGCCACCATCGCCAATCCCAAGGAATTGGCGGAAAAACTGTTTGAGCAACCGTTTACGCTGATTGACAACAACGGCGCGCCGAGAGGGGAAAAGCACTTTTTGTTTTACAATCCGCCGGTGATCAATGAAGAACTGGGGATCCGCAAATCGGTGATTAACGAGGCCAGCCGGCTGGCGACGAAATTTCTGCTTAAGGGGATCCAAACGATTGTGTTTGGCCGCAGCCGCTTACGGGTGGAACTGCTCACCACCTATCTCAAGCGGGCGATGCAGCGGGCAAAGAAGAATCCTGACCTGATCCGCGGTTACCGGGGCGGTTACCTGCCCAACGAACGGCGGGATATCGAAGAGGGCACCCGCACGGGGCGCTATCTGGGGGTAGTCAGTACCAACGCGTTGGAACTGGGGATTGATATCGGCCAGCTGAAAGTCGCGGTTTTGGCGGGGTATCCCGGAACCATCGCCTCCACCTGGCAGCAGGGCGGCCGCGCGGGCCGCAGCCAGGGGACGTCGGTGGTGGTGCTGGTGGCGAGTTCGGCGCCGTTGGATCAGTTCATCGTGCAGCATCCGCGTTATTTCTTCGGCACCACGCCGGAGAGCGGGTTGGTCAATCCCGACAACCTGGCCATCGTGATTAGTCATCTCAAATGTGGCGCGTTCGAATTACCCCTGGGGGATGGGGAACGCTTTGGCGGGAATGAACTGGAGGGATATTTACGCTTTCTGGAAGAAGAGCATATTCTCCGACACAGCGGGGATAAGTGGTTCTGGAGCAGCGCGGCCTATCCGGCGGAAGAGGTCTCGCTGCGCTCGGCCTCTTCTGAAAATTTTGTAATTTTGAATGTATCCAACCATAACACCGTCTTGGGGGAGGTGGATTTGCATAGCGCGCCGATGCTGATCCATGAGCAGGCGATTTATATTCATCAAACCCAGCCCTTTGTCATCGATAAACTGGATTGGGAGGGCCGTACCGCCTACGCCCGCGAAGTGGATGTGGATTATTACACCGACGCGGTGGAAGAGAGCGATATCAAGGTGCTGGCGGATGATATGGAGTCGCCGGTGGAAAACGAACACGCGCGGCCTATTTGCTATGCCCAACGTCATTTCGGCGAAGTCGCGGTGAGCACCATTGTCCCCAAGTATAAGAAGATCCGCTTTGAAACGCATGAAAATGTCGGATTTGGCTATATCCATCTGCCCCAATTGGATAAACAAACCGAAGCCTACTGGGTGGAGTTGCCCGCGGATTTGGCGCAGAAGATGGTCAAGGAAGAGGCTGATTTGGGTGGCGGTCTGCGCGCCTTGGGGACGGCGCTGATGAACGTGGTGCCAGTGTTTGTCCTGTGTGATCCGAAGGATATCCGCTCCGCCCCCATGGTGCGCGCGCCGTTTTCCGGCTTACCGACGATCTACCTGTATGATGTCTATCCTGGGGGAATCGGCATTTCCCGCCGCATCTATGATGTGGATCACAGCTTGTATCAGGCCGCGGTGCAACTGCTGAAAGAATGCCCCTGCAAGCATGGCTGCCCCTCCTGCGCGGGCCCGCCGCTGGAAATCGGCACCCGGGGCAAGCAAAGCGCTTTGCAAATCCTTCATTATTTGACCTAATCGGGCAAGGATTAAGGAAATGGACAAGTTCTCCAGAGTGAGGCCTTCTCCTCCTTCTTTGCTTTTGATCTAAAATGACTATAATCAACCTATACATTCCTTACTTGCGGGACGTGGCTGCCATGAAGACAGTGGTGATTGGATTGCTGGGTTTTGGCCTTCTTTTTTCCCTGATTGGAACCGGGTGGTGGATTTTTATGCAAAAGAGAAAGCCCAGCAAGCAACCCTGTCCGCCATCCGCGCCGGTGGGCTGGACGAATGTCTCCATCCGGCCTCATGGGGAAAAAGGCAAGGGAATTCGGTAAATACGAGGACAGAATGCGCTTTTCAAAGACAACGGATTATGCATTACGGGTTATGGTCGCTCTGGCCTCGGTATCGGATACGAGGTTGAGTTTACAATATTTATCCACGCGGGAAAAAATTCCCCGCAAGTTTTTAGAACATGTGGTTCGCAGTTTAAAGGAAGCGGATCTGGTCTTGAGTACGCCGGGACCGAAGGGCGGGTATCAGTTGGCCCGGCCGGCGAATTTGATCCCGGTTGGTGAAATTTTGCAGGCGGTACAGGGCCCGTTGATCCCTATGGACCGCTTGGGCTCGGCCAACCTGCCCCATCACCTGCATGACCCCCTCACCCGGTTGCGCAATGTGGTGGGGGATATCCGGGCGTTTGCCCGGCAGAAACTGGATTCGTTCAGTTTGGCGGATTTGGCCGAAGTGAAGGAAATCCCCAACGCCCATGAATCCTTGATGTACTATATCTGATGGGCAGGATCCCTGCCTTCGAGGAACGAAGGCAGGATGAACTGGCCGGAGACCCATGAACGCTTTTTCCAACTTCCTGTTACTGGTGCCGCTCACCTTGTGGGCGGGTGGCTTTACCATGTTGATGGTTTTTGTCGCGCCGATCCTTTTTGGCCATCTGCCTTCGCGAACCCTTAGTGGAAATCTGATCGATCTGATTTTGCACCGGGTGGAAATTCTGAAAATGATCAATTTTTTGGGTGTGGCCACTTCTGAGTGTATCAAGTATCTTTTCCATGCTCCGCCGGTTCATGGCAAGGAAATTTTGATCTCCTGTCTGCTGGCCAGTTATCTTTTCACTATTTTTATAATAGAAAATGCCATCCAGAAAAAAATCCAAGGCTTGCGGACGCTGATTGTTTCGTTTGATGAATTGCCCAAGGAAGATCCGCTGCGAAAACAGTTTGGGTATTGGCATGGCATGATGATGTCCTGCACCACCGTGTCCGTTTTTTTGGCGTTCAGCGTGTTACTTCTGCGCTTTGTTCTGTAAGGAAGAGGGGATGCCCATCGCGTATATCGGTTTGGGATCCAATTTGGGGGATCGGGCGACGGTACTGCAGGCGGCGGTCGAGGATTTGGATTCGCTGTCCGAGGTGGTGGTATTACGGCAGTCTCCCCTGTATGAAACCGCGCCGGAGGGCTTGCCTCCAGGCGCCCCGGCGTTTCTCAACGGGGTTGTGGAAGTGGATGCCGCTTGCCCGGCTTTGGATTTGTTGAAGCATCTTATGGCGATTGAAACGCGGCATGGCCGCGTCCGGCATGCGCCCGGTGTCTATGAATCCCGAACCCTGGATTTGGATTTATTGCTCTACGGCTCCGTGATCATGCAGGAGACGGACTTGATCCTTCCCCATCCCCGCTTGCCGCAGCGGCGCTTTGTCTTGCAACCGTTGTGCGATCTATGCCCGGATCTTATTGTTCCCGGGCTGAGGCAATCGGTGCATCGTCTGTTGGCGGCCTTGGATAGCAAATAAAAAAGGTGGCTCGTCACCACCTTTTCGGTACCTGCCAAGCGAGATGGGGAAAATCAGAAGTTCATGATTTCCGTTTCTTTGTCCTTGATGATCGTGTCGATGGCATCGGTGGTCTTGTCGGTGAGTTTTTGCACTTCTTCCACCAGGTTTTTGCACTCGTCCTCGGGAATTTCGCCCTCTTTTTGGCTTTTCTTGAGGGAATCGTTGCATTCTCGGCGAATCTGGCGGACTTTGATTTTGCATTCTTCCCCTAATTTCTTGGCTAATTTCACCAAATCCTTGCGACGTTGTTCCGTCAGGGGGGGGATATTGAGGCGGATGAGTTTGCCGTCGTTGTTGGGGGTAATCCCCAATTCCGATTTGAGAATGGCTTTTTCAATTTCTCCGATCACGCTTTTGTCCCAGGGTTGGATGACAATCAAGCGGGCTTCGGGGATACTGATATTGGCCACTTGCTTAATGGGGGATTTGGCGCCATAGGCTTCCACGAAGATGCCATCGAGTAAGGCAGGCGTGGCCCGGCCGGTGCGGAGTTGGGAGAGTTCCTTGCGGAGCCCTTCCACCGTCTCATCCATTTCCATTTGGCTTTCTTCTAAGAATTCGTTTGTCATGATTCCTCTACCGTTTCTTTCTCTTCTCCGGTCACGATCGTCCCGACAGGTTCACCCAAGAGGGCGGCGGTAATCGCGCCGGGCTGGGTCATGTCAAAGACGATGATGGGGAGATCGTTTTCCATACAGAGTGAAATTGCGGTTGAATCCATTACACGCAGGCCTTTGTGCAGGACTTGCTTGTAGGTCAGCGTGGAATATTTTTGGGCATCGGGGAATTTGACAGGATCGGCGGAGTAGATACCGTCCACTTTGGTTGCTTTATAAACGACGTCGGCTTCGATTTCAATGGCACGGAGTGCGGCGGCGGTATCCGTGGTGAAATACGGATTTCCGGTTCCCCCCGCGAAGATCACAACCCGGTTTTTTTCGATATGGCGGACAGCCCGGCGGCGGATATAGGGTTCCGCGATTTCTTCCATGTGGATGGCTGTCTGCAGGCGAGTATCGACCCCGACTTTTTCCAGGGTGCTTTGAAAAGCCATCCCATTGATGACAGTGGCCAGCATACCCATGTAGTGGGCGGTGGGTTTGTCAATAAAACGGGCGACTTCACTGTTGCCTCGCCAAATATTACCGCCGCCAACGACGATGGCGAGTTCAACACCATGGTCACGGGCGGCGGCGATTTCTTTCGAAACGTTTTCGAGGGTGGGGAAGTGAATTCCGTGCCCTTGCTCGCCAGAGAGTGCTTCGCCAGAGATCTTCAGAAGAACTCTACGGGATTTGGGCATCAGGAAACCTCCAAAATAAGGGTGTGGAACCGGGAACTTATTCTTCGCCCAATTGATAGCGGGTGAAACGGCGGATTTGAATATTTTCGCCAATCTTCCCGATGATCGATTTGAGCAGTTCTTCCACAGTGACGTTCATGTCTTTGATGAACGGTTGCTCTAAAAGGCAAATCTGCGAATAGAACTTGTCGATGCGGCCCTCGACGATTTTTTCCAGCACGTTTTCGGGCTTGCCGCTTTCACGGACCTGGGTCATCAACACGTCTTTTTCCGCGGCAACTACATCCGCCGGGACTTCATCGCGGGTGATGTAGCCAGGATTGGACGCGGCGATGTGCATGGCGATATCCTTGGCAAACGCCTGGAAATCATCGGTGCGGGCGACGAAGTCGGTTTCGCAGTTGACTTCCACCATAACGCCGATCTTGCTGCCAGGATGGATGTAAGAATAAATCATCCCTTCCTTGGTGGCCCGGCCGCTGCGTTTGGAGGCGTCGGCGATCCCTTTTTCCCGGAGATATTTAACCGCTTTCTCAAAATCCCCTTCGCATTCGCCCAGCGCTTTTTTGCAGTCCATCATCCCCGCGCCTGTTTTATCCCGTAATTCTTTAACCAGAGAGGCAGAAATTGTCGCCATCCGTTTGTATCCTTCTATTTCAACTAGGGTGAATTCCGTTTCAGTCTTCGATGTCGCCGTCAGCGTCATCCTCGTCATTCGAATCGCGGGTCATGTCTTCGTAGTCATCGGCGGAAGAGGCATACCCTTCGGCATCATCGCTGCTGCCTTCGGAGGCGGACATGTTGCCTTCCAGAATTGAATCCGCGATGCGGGCAGAAATCAGGCGGACCGCGCGGATCGCGTCGTCGTTGCCCGGAATGACGTAATCGATATCATCGGGATCGCAGTTGGTGTCGACAATGGCCACGACCGGAATCCCCAGGCGCTTGGCTTCTTGCACAGCGATATGATCCTTGCGGGTATCTGTAATAAAGATGGCGGAAGGGGTGCCACCCATGTCCTTGATCCCGGCCAGGTTTTTCATCAGTTTGTCCCGATCTTTGGACATGTCCAGCCGCTCTTTTTTGGTGAGGTGCTGAATGGATTCTTCGTCATTCAACTTGGCTTCCATGTCTTTCAACTTGCGGATACTTTGGGAGATGGTCCGGAAATTGGTCAAGGTCCCGCCCAGCCAGCGCTGGTTGACATAGTACATGCCGCAACGAGCCGCTTCTTCCTTCACGGTGTCCTGGGCTTGTTTCTTGGTGCCGACGAAAAGAACGGTGCCGCCGTTTTGGGAGACTTCCTTGATGAAGCGGCATGCTTCCTTTAAGAGACGCACGGTTTTCTTGAGGTCGATAATGTAGATCCCGTTGCGCTGACCAAAAATGTATTTGGCCATTTTCGGATTCCACCGGCGGGTTTGGTGCCCAAAGTGGACTCCGGATTCCAGGAGCTGTTTCATGCTAATTGTGGTCAAATTGTTACTCCTTGCATACTGCGGACGCAGTAGAATATAGATGGAAGCAGGATCAAGACACAACGATCCCACGACACAGAGACCTTCATTATCGCTGGGCCGGGCTGATTTTTCAAGGACTCTGATGGGGATTTTGTTGGGGTGGAAAGGACGGCGGTACAGAAACCCCGTTGCAAGGGGCTGGAAAAAGGGGCTTGATTTGGGAAGACAAATCCAGGGAGTGTTAAAGAGAGTTTCTTTCCAAGGATACCCGAGACGAGGCGTGATACTCCCTACGCAATTGCATTAGCTCTTTTTGGACATCCTGCAAGCGGGCTTCGTAAAGAGGGATTTCTTCTGCCACAATCTCCATCATGGCATAATCGCGGTTGCGGATGTTTTGGACACGCACATCATCCAAAACCAAAATCATGGCTTCCAGAAACTCCGCTTTGTCCAGGAGTTTTTTTTCCCGATATACCCATGCGTCCCCCTGAGTCTCCACGTTGTGATTCGAAGAACTGCCAGAACGGGTTAACGTCTTCGCCAATGGGAGTTGAATCAGGTTGCTCATCGATGCCTCCAGATCAAACGGTTCGGTTGTATCCTGTATGCTTCTACTAGCCAAGCAATGGATATGCCACTTTCATGATTTGTTATAAAGTCAATGTAATCAGATGGTTGACATGTAATATGGGTTGCGGGAGGGGGAGAGGGGGCGGCAAGAAAGCGCGGAAAATG
>JAVFAP010000108.1:0-9391 GCA_034002445.1 bacterium
CTCAGGTGGAGGCTCAGCGGGCTGGCGGAAGGCAGGGCATGGAGCAAGCGGGTCAGATCCTCGATGATCGAATCGACATAGTCCCCATTGCCATTCACCATACAAACCGCGGTCAGCGAAGCCTCGGGGTAATGCAGCATCACGCTCCAGTAACCGGGGACGAATCCGGTGTGCCCATACGCCACGACGGGCTGGTCCGAACCCAGATCGGAGAACTGCGCGCGCAGGATCCCGGTTCCGTAAGAATACGAAGTTGGATCCTCTGGATTGGTTGGCATGGGGACCGTATGGAAGAGTTCGGCCATCGACGCGCTGTCTAGCACCGCACCGGTGATCAAGGCCCGCAGCCACACGACCATATCGGCCAGAGTGGAGATGCCATCGCCCGCCGTCGAGACAAAGAGGGGGTCGTAAAGGCCCACATCATCCCACTGCCCATCCTCATCAATATCCAGGTAGCCGTGAACATAGGGCTTGGAAAACGGGGGGCCGGGATTGAACAGGGTATCCGCCAATCCCAGGGGCTGGCAAAAGCGCCGCGCCAGTTCGTGGGCCGGATCGGTCCCGGTGATCTGGCGGGCGATCATGCCAAGTAAGACGTAGTTGGTGTTACTATACGACCAGCCCTGGCCTGGTTCAAATAACGGGGGCTGCGCGGCGGCGATCGCCACCATCTCCTCCAAATTCCAATCCGGAGTTTCGCCGGTGGTCAGCATCCATAGCATGGCGTTGATCACCTCCTCATCCCAGGTGTAATCGAAAATCCCGCTCGTCATATTCAGCAATTGCCGGATGGAGATGGCCGCGCCATTCGGGATGGCGCCGGGCAGCCATTGCTCCAGCGTGTCATCCAAGGACAGGCGGCCTTCTGCCTGGAGTTGCAGGATCAAGGCTGCGACAAACGACTTGGTATTGCTTCCCATGCGGAACTGGAGATTGGGCGTCATGGGCGTGTTGTGCTGGAGGTCTGCCAGTCCGGCGCCCCCCTGCCAGACCGAGCCCTCAGCCGTGGTGACATGGAGAAGAATCCCCGGCGTGCCCAGCGCCACATAATGGGTAAGAAAGTCTTGCAGTGCCTCTTCCTTGCCCTTAAACCCCGGTTCGGCCCAGGCTGTGGAGCCAACCAAGAGAAAAGCGAGAGAGAAAATCCCCATTGATTTTGGGATCAAACAAGAGATGCGCATAAACCAGTCTCCTACAGAAATCAAGAATCACCAGGCTGTGGCAGTTCCACCGCGCGGGCCAGTGTGAGCACCATGATATAGGCGGCCCCACCCTGACGCAATGCCGCACAGACTTGGTTTACCGTTGTGCCGGTGGTAAAAATATCATCCACCACCAGCAGGCTTTGGTTCTGCACGCATCCCGCCTGGACTGGGGCGAAGGCCCCCACGGGGTTGCTCTTGCGGGCGTCCCGGTTTAACTGGCTTTGGGGGCGCGTTTTTTTGATCCGATGGACGACTGTTTCGACAATCGGGATATCCGCCACCCGCGCCAAGGGGGACGCCAAGAGGGTGGATTGGTTGAACTCACGATCCCGTAGGCGTTTTTTGTGCAAAGGGACGGGCACAATCGCGTCAATTTTTTTCTGAAGGACCACCTTTCCATAGGTATCCGCCAGCATGCCGCCCAGGACTTCGGCTAAGGCGGTGTGGTAGTGAAACTTCAAATCATGAATACAGCGGCGCAGTTTGGGGTCGTAGTAGGAGAAGAGGGCGTGGGCTTGGTTGAAATAAAGCGGCCCTTCCGGGCATTCGCGGCAGCTGGGCTTGTACGTGTGGGCTTCGGCCACAGGGGCGCCACAGCGGGGGCAATAGGGCGGGGGAAGGCGCAGAAAGCCATCCCGACAAGCGGCGCAGATTTCCGCCTCGCCATCCTGCAGCAAGGCCCCACACCCCGCGCAGACGGGAGGATAGATCAGATCCAGCCAGGCGGAGAGGAGATTCCATACAAACGCCATTCCTGCAAGCCGCTTCATCTCAATCGCCTTCTCATAGAACCGCTGTTCCGGCGTGAGGAGGCCGGAACAGGGCCGTAGAATGGTTAAGGAAACTACTTGTGCATTTTTTTCCGTTCATCCAGATAGCGGGCCACGGCGTCTTGCCAAGCGGGCATAGGGTCAAATCCCAGGGTGTTCAGGCGCTGATTTACCAGGCAGGAATTTTTGGGCCGACGGGCCGGGGCCCCGTATTCCTTGGCGGTCACCTTCTCTAGTTGAACATCCATCCCGGCGCGGTGAAAAATTTCTTGGGCAAATTCAAACCACGAGCAGCAGCCGGTGTTGCAGAGGTGATAGAGGCCGTACTCTTCTGTTGTAACGACTTGGCGGATCGCGGCGGCGGCATCCTGGGTATAGGTCGGAGAGAGGATTTCATCCGAGACCACGCGCAGGGGGGTTCCTTTGGTCCCCAGGCGCAGCATGGCTTCGATAAAATTGGTCCCCTTCATCCGGCTGGGGGTAAGGCCAAAGAGACCCGCCACGCGGAAGGTAAAGAATTGATCGCAGGCGGCGTGGACATAGTGCTCGCCCGCCAGTTTGGTGATGCCATAGGCGTTGAGCGGGATGGGGGTATCGCATTCCACATAGGGCTGCTCCTTTGCTCCATCGAAGACATAGTTGGTGCTGATGTGCACCAAGGGAATTTTCCAGCGTTGGCATGCTTGGGCTAAATGCAGCGGGCCCAGGGCGTTGACTTTGAAGGCGAGGAGATGTTCTTTCTCGCATTCATCCACCCGGGTAAAGGCGGCGGAATTGATCACTAGGTCCGGCGCGAGCGAGGCGATGTGCTGTTGCACCGCCGCTTCGTCGGTGATGTCCATATCTTCAATATCATAAGGGGTGATTTCGCAATCCTGAAACGCGGTGATCAGGTCTTGGCCCAACTGCCCCTTGGCTCCAACAATCAACACATGCATAAGGGAAAAACTCCTCGTGGGACTGGATAGTACATCGGCATTATAGAATACTCCGAACAAGCAAAAAAATAAACCAGGCAATCCGCCATGGATTGTCCCTCGCATTGGATGGAGTAAACTGAGTAGAAATTTAAAATCGATTGACAAAAGCGATACGAGTTTCTATTTTGAAAATAAAAAGAAAGGATTTCCCAATGAACCGTCCTACCCAAACTTCGCGTGGGTTCACGCTCATTGAACTTCTGATTGTTGTGGCGATTATCGGCATCCTCGCCGCGATTGCCGTACCCAACTTTATGAATGCGCAGATGCGAGCGCAACTTGCCCGCGTGAAGGCCGATTTTAAATCCATTAGCACCGCGTTACATGCTTACCGGGTGGATAACAATGATTATCCCGAGGATAACTGGGGGCCCTGCGAGGATTATCACGCCTACGCCCGTCTGACCACGCCTGTTTCGTACATTTCCAGCATCGATGTCTTCAAGGATTTCTTCACCGATGCCAACGCCATGGGTGCCGTTGGGGCCGCGTGTGCGTGGAACTACTATGACTGGGGCAAACAGAAATATATCACCGATGCCGGGGTGGGCTTTGTGCTGATCAGTTTCGGTCCCGACCTGGCACTCAATATGCCCTGGAGCACCCAATCCATGGTGGCCATGCGCAGTGGCGATCCACGCCAAAAGACGTTTATTTACAATACCTCTAATGGCCTTCGTTCTTCTGGGGATCTAATCTTGACTGAACTGGGCATTATGTTTGATTAAAGTTGAAACCGCGTTTTCTCTTAGCAAACCCCTGTTACGGCAGGGGTTTTTTTATGGCTTGCCACGCCATGCGGAACAAGAAAAGCAGACAGAAGACCGGGAACGCCGCGCTGACCCACACGATCGGCCAGTTCATCACGCTGGTCCGCTGATGGAAGGGGACTTGGATGGTGAAGATCAAGCGGCAGGCCGCATACCCCACCACGAGAAGATAAAGCCCGCACAATACCAGCTTGCCATAAGCCAACGCCGCTTGCATCCAACGCGGCTTGGCCCAGGGACTTTGGAACTGAATCATCTCGCCCCGCGCCCAGCAGGCGGGGAAACCCAGGCAGGCCAGCCAAATGAGCAGGTAGCGGGTCAGCTCTTCCGTGAACGAAAGGGACCAGTTAAAGACATAGCGGGAGAGCACACCCAAGCAGACAAAAATAAGTTGCGCCACCAGAATCCCGATCAAGATCCGTTCTTCCAGCAGTTTTTTCATGGTAAGGATCCCCTCTCTATCGCCCGAAAAAGGGCCGGATTTATTATGATGGAGAAGAGAGAAATTGCCAAGGCGGGAAAGGAAAAGCAAAAGTGCTGGTAATTCCTTCCCCCTTTTGGTAGAGTCAACCATGATCTGAATGGAGGTATCGTAATGGCCCGCTTGCACTTTCAGGTTTGTATCCTAATGGTCTTCATTCTCCCCGTGTCGTTCGGGGATAGCCCATGGCCCCGACACACCATTGATGCTGGCTCCCAGGGAGCGGATGGGGTGCGATTGGCCGATTTTGATGGGGATGGACGGCTGGATATCCTCACCGGGTGGGAAGAAGGGGGCGTGATCCGCCTGTATCTCCATCCTCCTCCCGAAGCGGTCCAAGACCCCTGGCCCCGAATGGAGATTGGGCAAGTGCGCTCGCCGGAAGACGCGGTGCTGGCCGATCTCGATGGGGATGGGGACCTGGACGCCGTTAGTTGCACGGAAGGGAAGGAACAAACCATCTGGTTTCACTGGGTGGATAACCGCCAACGCCCGCCGAGTTGGAAAACCGAGGCCCTTCCGCCCTCTATTCAAAAAATGCAGTGGATGTTTTGCCTGCCGATGGAACTCGATCACCAGAACGGCATCGACTTGGTGGTTGGGGGAAAGAACCAGGGTGCGCGGATCGGCTGGTTCCAGTCTCCCAGCCAGCCCCAGGATACCAGCCAGTGGACTTGGCATCCGCTGGGAGAGGCGGGGTGGATCATGTCCATCCTGGGCGAGGACGCCGATGGGGACGGGGATATCGATCTCTTTGTTACCGACCGCAAGGGGCCCCAGCGCGGGGTGTATTGGCTGGAGAATCCCGGCGCGGCCGCGTGTGCCGGGCAGTGGCGACGGCATGAGATCAGCAAGGAACGCCGGGAATTTATGTTTCTGGCCCAGGGGGATGTGGATGGGGATGGATTGAGTGATCTGGTCATCGCGGCCAAGCCCAGGGAACTGATTTTCTACCGCCGTGTGCAGGCGGTTCCGCCCCAATGGCAGGCCTATCCCATCGCCATGCCCGCGATTGCGGGCACTGCGAAGGGCGTCGCGGTGGGGGACATCGATCGGGATGGGCAAGCCGATCTGGTTTTCACCTGTGAGGACGCCAAGGAGAAGGTGGGCGTGATGTGGATGGCGTATACATCCCCGGAATTCGATACGTGGATATCGCATAATGTCAGTGGGTTGGAAGGGACAAAATATGATATAATCGCCCTCTTGGACTTGGATGGAGACAGCGATCTTGACATCATAACTTGTGAAGAACGAGACAATCTGGGTGTGATTTGGTACGAGAATCCTGCCCGCTAAATCGAATGGAGGTTCCCCATGAAACAATTGAAACCCATTTTCCTATCGTGTGGCATCTTCCTGCTGAGTGTCATACTGCTCTCGGGCGCGATTGCGCAAGAAGCCGCGGAGACACCCCAGGACGCCACGGTCACCGTGGAAGCCGCTACAGCAGAGGCGGTTCAGGAAACCGCCGCGCCTGTAGTGGAAACGGTGCAAGGCAAGGAAGAACTGTTGTATCCCAATGGCGCGCCGGGTGCGCTGGGAGAGGAAGAGAAAGACAAGCCCACCCTCATCTACTACTTGCCTTCGCCAGAAAAAGCCAATGGTGCCGCGATTGTCGTTTGCCCCGGTGGCGGGTATGGCGGCTTGGCGATGGACCATGAAGGGTACCAGGTTTGTGAATGGCTGAACTCGGTCGGCGTGGCAGGGATTATTTTAAAATACCGGTTACCCGCCAAGGGCTATCCCCATCCGGTCCCACTGCAAGACGCCCAGCAGGCGATTCGTACGGTACGCGCCAAGGCGGCGGATTTACGGATCGATCCCAACCGCATCGGGATCATGGGCTTTTCCGCTGGCGGGCATTTGGCCTCCACCGCGGGGACCCATTTCGATTACGGCCAGCCCTCTTCTCCCGATCCCATCCTGCAAGCCAGCAGCCGCCCCGATTTCATGGTGCTGGTCTATCCGGTGGTAACGATGAAGGGCTACACCCACAAAGGTTCCCGGAACAATCTGCTCGGCGCCAACCCCAGCGCGGATTTGCTGACCCTGCTCTCCAACGAGGAGCAAGTCACTCCCACCACCCCGCAGACGTTCCTGATCCATACGTTTGAAGACACCGCCGTGCCGGTGGAAAACTCGCTGCAGTTGTGCCAGGCCCTGCGTGCCAATGGGGTGCCGGTGGAGATGCATCTCTTCCAGCGCGGTCCCCACGGTTTCGGGATGCGGAAAGACGACCCGATCCTCGCCCAGTGGCCCACCCTCTGTACCGATTGGATGCGCGTGAGAGGGATCATTCCAGAGTAAACACGCCGCAAATCATACGCGTATCCAGTGGGCTGCTCTCGATGAGGGCAGCCCCTTTTGTTTAATTCTAGATGGATGAAAAAGTACAAATCGGGAAGGGTTTTTTGCTAACGACGTGTTTTTTTGCTATACTTAAAAGGAGGGGATACTTGGTATCGAACAAAACGGGATTGTCAGAGTAAGAGGTGCGCCAATGAAACACGCCATCCTTTTTCTTTTCGCGGGGACGATAGTTCTGTCGGCTCAGGGTTCATTTTTTGCGGTGGCGGACGAGACCCCTGAGGTGGCGGCTCCCCTTTCCCCGCGCGCGGCGTATCGCCAGCATTACAAGGACTTTTATCAGTCTTCCGATTTCGCCACCCGGTATCGTGAAGCGTATGATCCCGCCAATTACCGCGACTGGTACCGCACCCTGTATGATAGCAGCCGCAGCCGCCATCTGGATTTCTATGATTCCCCCTTGTACCACTTGGACTCTTCAAAAAGCATTGGAATTGTGGACCCCTACGATTACGGGCCGCGCCGCCTCAAGGTCCCGCCTGCAGGCCCCGAGCCCGAACCGCTGCTTGTCCCCGCCCCTGTCGCGGCGCCCTCCGCCTCGCCGCTGCCGGTGCAAAAAGAGTTTATCCTTTGGCAGGATTCGTTTTTCTTATACGACAAGTATATCCAACTCTACAACGCCAACCGGTCCGCTCCAGAAAAACAAGCGAAGACCCAGCCCAAATCCTCTCTTCCACTTGCCACAAGTGCCACCCTGCGTTCCCCCCAAGAGTTGCTGTATGTCGAGGGGATGAAAGCGTTTTCGCAGCGGAAATACGACGATGCCCATAAGTGTTTCAAGACCTTGGCGGAAATCAAACCCTCGATTCCCGCCAATCTGGCGGCGTTGGGATTATCTTTTTTTGCACTGGGGAATTACACCAAGGCCGCTGAATATCTGCTAATGGAGGGAATTTCTATGGATCTTGTGGATTTAGACCAGTTTTATGGGAATGAAAGCGATTATGCCTTGCATCGCGGCCGGCTGGAGCAATTTACTCGAACGAACCCCGAGACAAAGCGCGCCAAGGAATTACTGGCGTTTTTTGAATTGATGGACGAATAAACCAAGCCGATCCTTCAGGCATAAATATCCAAGCGGCTGCCAACCCCGGCGGGATTGAGGCGCGGTTTTTCTGTGTCAGAGGAACTTTTCTGAGGGCGACGATCATTTTCGTTCCCGGGCACATCGACCAAATCCTTGAATTTCTCGCCCACAAACGACGAGGTTTTTTCGTAATATTGCGCCAAATTGCTTTGGAGGGCGGTCGCGGGCGCCGGGCGGTACAGCGTTGAGATCTGCGTGGCTTGATTGCCGATTGATTCCATGGAGCGTTTCCCCCTTTCCGATGGATTTGGTTCAGAAAAGAGGAATTGCAACAGACATGCCAAGCCCCCGCCTGAGCGGCGAGATGGTGTAAACCTCACTTATTCAACTGGTTACTACAATACCCACCCAACCCCACCTAAACAATTTCCAGGCGAGACTGGCAAGAATTACCGGTTGCAGGCAAATCCTTCAGGGGGGAAACATCGCATGGAATAAAGAACCGGCCCGGCGAGGGCTTCGCAAACTGCGGTTCAAACAAATCCGATTCCGATGCGCTGGGGCCTTATAAGGTTTTGGCCATGTCCACAATGGCTTCAAACCGGCGTTCCACCAGGCACTGCGCATAGTCCTTCAAAACCCCATCCCCGATATGGCGCCAGGCGGCCCAGGGCTTGCCTTCTTCACCCGCCAATTGGATTTGGCGGTCCACCAGAGCGGATTCGGCTTGGATAAACCGGTGCAGTGTTGCCCCGTCCCATTGGGGCATTTGGGCGGCTAAGGCCGCCAGGCGCTTGATGATGGTTTGCGCCAGCCGCTGTCCATCATCCTTGCTGGCAAAGCGTTTGGGGTCACGGCCAAAAACCCCCTTGTGCGGTTCTTCTCCCAGGAGGGACAGATCTACTGTGTCCGGTTCCAGGTGCATCATCAAGGACGTTTCGCCCCAGGCGGCATGATCGCCCAGGTAGTCTTCGTCCAGCGCCAGAATATACTCTGGGGTTCCCAAGACGGGCACCGCCAGCGATTGGCTCATGCGGACCGCCGTTTCGCGGACGACAATTTGCTGCGCGGCGCCATAGTGGCCGGTCAAGATAATCACCGCCTTGAATCCCTGCCGCACCGCCTCACCACAGAGACGTTCCAGCCAGAACCGCAGAAGGATGGAGTGGATATTATCCTCGGGCTCGATCACGAAGGTATGGGCTTCGTTCAGGCCGCCGACCCCGCCATAGAGGGGTGGAGCGACCAGGCCACCTCCCTGTTGGGCTGCCTGAAGGCAGAGATGATGCGCCTTCAACGCATCAACCCCCACTACATTCTGCAAGCCGTGCCACTCAATGGTCCCCAAGGGCTGAAACAACACCGGGCAGGCGTTCATCGCGGCCTCGATCTGGTGTGGTTTTAGGTACTCCAAACGCACTTCGCGGGGAGAGTCTTGCGGTGGCTCGGGATCTTGCGCCTGAGTCAAGGCAGGAGAAGCCAGGAGGCTTCCCGCTAGGGTGGTTTGGACAAATCGGCGGCGAGGCAAAGCGGGTTGGTTCATCGTACCAGTTCCTTTCTTTTTCAACTTCCCTACTCGGTTTCCACCCAGCCAATCGCCTTGCGAAACGAGTAATCAAAGAGAATTTGCCACTCGATCTGCTGGACGGTTTGACAGAATTTTTCCATGCTGTCGTTCTTGCCACGTGATTGTTCACACAGATCAATAAAACCAGCGGGATCCCACACCTCACGGAGAAGGAAAGGAGGCACTTCATCCCAAGCCACATGGAGTTGCTCGACAGC
>JAVFAP010000109.1:0-9351 GCA_034002445.1 bacterium
CAGAATCAAATCCCGAAAATCGCCTTCCAGTAGATCGCAGGTATCTTCGCTCAGTTCATAGAACGCCGCCCCTGCATGGTTGGTGCTGCCATAGAGGTGATCCCCCACCGTCGCCAGGTATCCCCAATCCTGCCTCCGGTCCAACAGCAATTGGGGGGCCTGGAAGGTGGATACCAACTCCCCGCTGTCTACGGCATAAGCGTGGCAATTCTCTTTTTCTGCGACATAAAGCAAATCGGCCGTAAGAACCATCTGGCAACTATTCTTCATCGCGCCAATGCGGCGGGAATAGGGGATGTCTTGACTCCACAACGGGGTGCCATTGTAGGCGTCCAGCGCGAAAACCTTATCGTTGGCGGGGATAAAGACCCGCCCATCCTTGAATAACGACGACATGGGCCGGTGATGCCGGTCCACGATATCGCTAGGGCCAGGGCGGCCAAACCACTGAATCGTCATGGGACCATCGACCATATCCTGGCTGCACGCACTGTTCCCCGGTTCGGCATAGAGATGGGTCCATTCACCATTCCCCTCGACCCGGCCCCGCTTCAACATCAGCCAGCCATCCGCCTGGGCCACCGTCTTCCCTTCTTCCAGCACCAACGGCGTCAGCCATTCCTTCCAATCGGCTGATGGAGTTTGGGTCCGCCATTCCTTGGCTTGGCCTGAGTACAGTATCCCACCATAGGGCCGCAAAATGCGGAACAGTTCGCTCGACGCGCAAGGCAGGCTGCCTGTCTTTAGTCCGCTTTCAGATACAATCAGATTGGCTAGGTACGAGTTGAGCGGCAGGCGCTCCATCGCGGCGGCCGCCACGGTAATGCGCGGGCCATAAAGCCCCGTATTTTCCAGCGTTTGCCGAATGGTGGCCACTTTACCAGGATCTTCATCCAGAGCCACGATTGTCAGTTCGGATCGCTTGGCCAGTTCATAGGCCAGTTGGCCATCCTCTAGTCCCACGATCAGGCAATATCCCTTGGTGATTTGCGTTTCTTTCAGAATTTTCTCCGCGCAGGCGGCATACACTGGATTATCGGCAGCCTCGGGATAGGGTGCCCGGTTCACCACGGGGCTGATTAACCCAGTCCGTTCGCCTCGCCCAAAACAATAAATAAAACCGCTGTCCGTACTGACAAACAAATCTCCATCCGCAACGGCCAGCCCATAGGCGCGCCCTCGTACCGCGCCGGTCCATAGTTCCTTCCCGGTCTTGCCGTCCAGCATCGCCACCATGTCATCCCCTCCAACCAGCAGATTGTCGCCCGCCTTGATCATCGCGTAGGGGAACGCGGTCTCGGCCTTCCATACCAGGCATTCATTCAACTCCCGGGTACAGCGCCCAATCTCTTGCTGGACCGCCTGCAATTGTTGCTGAATCGTGTCC
Source organism: bacterium (assembly GCA_034002445.1). Lineage (GTDB taxonomy): Bacteria > Hinthialibacterota > Hinthialibacteria > Hinthialibacterales > Hinthialibacteraceae > JAVFAP01. The sequence goes on from JAVFAP010000109.1 coordinate 1,388, forward strand.
GCCACATCGGCGGCGGCAGTGGCGCATTGCTTTTTCAACTCCTCAAACTGTTGTGATAACTGGTTCTTTTCCCGGCTGACTTGTAGATACCGCGTCCGGTCCAGGCAGGCAATTTGGGTTTTGTTCTGCAGGAAGGCGTAGCCTTCGTGAACGATCATGCGGATGCCATCAAAGGTGGCGATTTTCTGATCGCTTGGCTCCCGCACTCCTAACTGGTTGGTTTGCCGTCCCTGCTGATGGATGAGAAGATCATCCACTACAATGGCGAACGAGCCCCCCAAATCATCGATTTTTTGCAATAATTTCCCGCCGTCCCGGGCGAAGATCGCGGGCGAGGTACGCCCCGTGGGGACAATCAGCCGGTTGGACGCCGAAAGCATGTAGCCCTGCGGCGAAACCGAATCACATACCTGCCGCCAGCGCTCTTCTCCCGTCTTGGCATCCACGGCATGCATCTCCACCCCTTGCAACGGGAACAGCCCCGCCATGTAGTAGGCCACTCCCTCTTCGATCAGGATACCGGTACGGATGGGAAACAGCGAAATCATCTTGCCATTGCCCGGCAGCCGCTGATCCCGTAAGTTGGCGTTCTTCGTCCAGCGCAGGTCGCCGGTCTGCAAATCCCAGGCATGGACCCAGCCCCCGTCGCATCCCACATAGACCGTCCCTTCCCAAATCGTCGGCGCGAACCGCACCGGCCCCTCCGTGAACGCGCTCCACTTCGTCATCCCCGTGAGTTGATCCACCGCGATCACTTTGTTTTCCGATGAAGAACCAAAGACCACCACGCCCTCGCTGGCAACCACCTGGAACGCCCGGTCAAAGGTCATGAGAGGATTGAGTTCGCGGATCTGATGCCAGTAATCCCGGGCTGCCGGTGCCGGCCAGGCCGGGTCGGGCCCAACCAGAGGCTGGTATATCCACCGTTCTCGCTTTGAAAGCTGAGGGGCGTCGGCAGTGATGCCCGATCGGCTGGCGTCATGCTGAAACATCGGCCAGTCGGCGGCCAATAGGTCTATACTCCCTGGAAGTACCATCCATAGCGAAACGAAGAGAAACCACGTCCAGTACATAAGAATATCCTTACCAATTTGATTGATGCGTTGTATCCCGAATAGAGTGTAGGAAAAATTCGGCGGAAAGGATAGATTGAAGAAGAGATTCAACGGAAATCGGCTGGGTGGCGGCATCCAACCAATTTCAGGATTGGCACACCGTCACCCTGGTATCCCATCGAGAATCGCCCGTCCTCACGTATCAAGTGGACCCAATACAAGAAAACAGCCATTCACGCAGCAAGAATTACCATATTCCCTCTATCCAGCCCTCGGTTCTATCAAGTAAAATCATCTTACCCTGAACCAACCCAGCACGTGCCCCCCATCCCGATACATCCCACAGGGCGTCTGGAATCCAAACCATTCGTATTGTTCATTCCAGGGGGAGACCAACCATGAAAACCACATATTTCCGTATCTTCACAGGATTGTTTCTTTGCTTCTGCCTGAACCTAGTCGCAGCCGAAAATGACGGGCGGTTAGAAATCAATGCCATCGACCCCAACCCGATTGATGACATCAAGATCCAGATCATCAAAATCCCAGCCCTCGAATCCATCGCCCCCGCCCTCTTGTCAGCCCAACCGGATGTCTTGTATGAACAAGATTTCAATACCACCACACCGCCCTATGGGTGGTTCACTTCGGGTGGCTATTGGAATCTGACCGGTACAGCCCTGCGGGGCCGCAATAGCAGTACCTTGAATTTTTGCTACTTTAAACCGGGGATCTTTTCCACTGCGGTCTACTCCAGCCAATTGAACTTTAACAATACAACCTGCCCGATGGGCATTTGCTACCGTTTTCGCTACGAGTTTAGTAATGGCGCCTATCGGAGCAACGGGTATGGGGTTGGAATCTATAATCAAAGCGGAAAAATCCAATACATCTTGGGAAAATGGGTTAACAACACCTGGATTGATATCACACCCGATTGGATTATGACCAACATCACCTCCCAAACGTGGAATACCCTCTCCATTCGCGTGGTTGGCTACCAACATCAGATCACCATCAATGGAACCCTGGTAGGGACATATAATGACGGGACATTCCCGAATGGACATGTTGGAGTATGGAAACAAAACTGGCAGAATTCCATCTATGCGGATTTTGATAATGTCAAAGTTGTCGAAATAATCCAGGCAACCCCAACCCCCACACGTACCCCAACCCATACTCCTACGCCCCAAGGCAGGCCCACACCGACACCAAGACCAAAATTCACACCAACCCCAACCCCGCAAGGGAAAGCAACCCCGACCCCCAGCATTACCCCAACACCAGTGGTGATCCCCACTGCCTGTATCCCGATTGGCTCGACCAGCCCTATCTATGAGAACCGTTTTGAAGGAAACGACTTTAACGCCAATGGCATGATGGAGATCCCTGGGACGTTCGGAAACCTGACCCCGGCATCCACCAGCCTGACCTCGATCGTCCCATCCCAGACCAACAACCAGGGTGGAGAGGGAAACGCCATTCGCTTTATCGCGCAGGCAGGAGAAGGCAGTACCTTCATCTTGGGGACCGATGCAGCCATCCCCGCCAATGGCCTGATTTATCTCAAGGCGGATGTGTGGTCCAGCACCGCCAACGCACAACTCTTCTTTGGAGTGATCGATACCAGTGCCACCGGGGATATCGCGGCGGGGAAAGGTAGCCTGGGGCTGGAACAACATTTTGATCTCTCCCAATACACGAATACCTGGCACCCAATTCAGTCCAGCCATCTCTCCACCACCGGGTATGTCAAACCAATCTTCCAGGTCGTGGGGGCAGAGGCAAATACCGAAATCTATATCGACAACCTGGAACTCTACATCATCCCCTGGGGCACCGGGATCTGCGATTGCATCTTGTGGTAAATGCACAGGGGATGGATAGGAGACAAGAGGCGATAGATAACATGCGTTGGAGCATCCGGAGTTTCTTGCCCAGTTTCCCCCACTCCCATTGCCCTTGTCCTATGGGTCCTGGCTGTAGGGATCAGGGATCCGAACCCGGAGGAGCGATGGGGAAAATGAGGCGGAAGATGCTGCCTTCCCCTGGAGTGCTGTCGGCTTCGATCCGTCCCTTGTGGCTGGCCATGATCTGATGAACAAGGGAGAGGCCCAGACCGGTACCGGTTTCCTTGGAGGTGTAAAAGGGATCAAATATTCGGTCCAACTGCTCTGGATGAATCCCGATGCCAGAGTCAATCACCTCGATTGCTACCTGGCTTTGCGACCGCCGCGTGGCACGGATCGTGATCAGGCCGCCATCCGGCATGGCGTCACGCGCGTTCAGCAGCAGATTGAGGAAAACCTGCATACAGAGTTTTTCATCCACGGCGATGGGAGGCAAATCATCCTCGATTTCCGTTTGCAATGGATAGAGGATCCACTCTTCTTGATTTTCGGTATACGACGCCACCGTATCGAGAAGATCCCCCACCTCCACGGCACTGACGGAAGGCTCCGGTGGCCTCGCGAAGGTGAGAAAATCGGTCACCACGCGGGAAAGGCGGTTGACTTCTTCCACAATAAACTGGGCGAGTTCTTTTTCGGTGGTTTGATCCCCCGCGCGTTTTTGGAGAATCTCCGCGGATCCCCGGATGATACCCAGAGGATTCCGGATTTCATGGGCAACCCCGGCGGCCATGCGACCGAGCGCCGCCAGGCGATCCTGCCGCCGGACTTGCTCCTCCAACTGGCGGATCGCCGAGAGGTCATGGAAGGTAACGACCAAACCAATCAGATTGCCCTCCTCCAGCAGGGGCACGGTACTGACCTGCAGTTGCAGCCATTCCTGGTTCCGCGCGAACTGAATTTCTTCCTGTATGACCGAAAGGCCCTGCTCCAGACTGTAGCGGATCAGGTTGAGCAAGGGGGGGCAATCCATCACCTCCGCCAAGGGACGGTGCTCAAAATCCGTAATCCCAAAGAAAGTCAGACCAAACTGGTTAAGATGGCTGATGCGTTCTTCCCGATCGACACTCAAGACCCCGGTGTTGATGTTGGACAGAATATTCTGCAAAAAACGGTGCGTTTGGTTCAGTTCCCGGTTCGCCCCTTCTAATTCCGCGGTTTTATCCTGCAGCTGATCCACCTGGGTTTTGATTTGACTGGCCAACTGATTGAAAGCCTGGCTGAGAACCCGCAACTCTTCTGTCCCCAACACATCCACCCGAGTGTTGAGATCGCCCTGGGCCATCTGGCGAGCGGCGCTGGCGAGGCTGTAAATGGGGAGCGAAAGCGAGCGGGCAACCAGGACGGCAGCCACCACGATCACTACCATGATGATCAGAAAACTGATCGCGGTCGATGGCCCCACCAAATCCCAGACACTGACCACCCGGCTGGCCAACACCATGACCGCGGTCAGCTCACGGCGGTGATTCAAGATCGGCTTCAGCAGAGCGTGGATGGGATCTTTTTCGCGGATGGATGGGATGACAACCGAGTTGACCTCCACCTCTTCATACAAGCCATCCATATCAAAATCGAAAAGCGCTTCGAACGCTTCCTTGGGGATGGAGTCTTCAAAAAGACTGGGATTGGCCGGCAGGACAATCGGGTGCGGATTGTAGAGATAAGGGAAACGGAACTTGCAGGGCGCGGATGGATTATCGGGATCTTTTTCGATAAAGACCAGTTTGAGAAAAACGCCCCCGATTTCTTCCATCTCATCGCGGGTCTGGCCCTTGATCAGAGGATAGGAGGCCCAAATATAAATCTTGTTGTTTTCTTCATACAGCAGATTTTCATCCATCCATCCTTCCATCTGGGTGAATTCCACCTTGGGGAAGAATTGCATGCTGTTCAGCAGGTTATCATCCAAAAAAGAATCACTGCGACGCTTGATCTCACGGGGAGCGAAGTACGAATTGATCAAACTAATGATTTCAGGATTGGTGCCCTCCGTGAACGCGTCCAGCCAAGCAGGGCGGTTTTGGATGTATTCCATCATGATCCGCGCACCCGGCTGCAAGTACTCGACAGAAAGTTTGCCGGTGAGAAGGTTGATATCGGTTTCGATCTGCTTTTGGGTCTCGTGGATACGCTCGCTGAGATTGGTATGCTGCTTGACGCGCAAGGTATAGTAGGGGACGAGCGCTAAGGGAATCATCGCCAGGAGGGCGACACCGACAAAGGCCAGGATCAAGCGGTTGCGCAGGCGGTTCATCGGTCGAACAGTCTAGAACTGGGGATTGGCCGCACCAGGCCAAATCCCTGGAATCATGGAACCACAATGAGGGCAGGTTCCGCCCGGAAGGGCCTGGGACCGGACACGATACCCTTCTCTTTGAACCAAGGGCTTCTGGCAAGTAGGGCAAGTGGTGGTTTCAAATTCCGGAAACGCGCCCGGACAATTGCCGATGTAAACATAACGCAGCCCGGCCTGCCGGGCAATCTGGGCCGACTGCCGTAACGTTGACGCCTCGGTCAGCCCTCGGTTTTTCATCTTGTACGCGTCATGATATGCCGTCAGGTGCCAGGGGATATCGAGGGAAACCGAGGCAATAAACGCCGCCATCTCCCCAATCTCCTCAGCCGAATCATTCATCCCTGGAATCAGCAGGGTGACCAGTTCCATCCAATACCCCAGGGCGTGAACCTGCGCGATCGTATCCAGAACCGTCTGCAAACGCCCCCCCATGCTCCGGTAGGTCACGTCACGAAAACATTTGAGATCAATTTTGTAGAGATCGGTCACTGGGCGCAGCGCCTCGATCACCTCCGGCGAGGCGTTGCCATTGGAGACATAGCCGGTCAAGAGGCCCTGTTCTTTGGCTCGGGCAAAAACATCCATCGCCCACTCGGACGTAATGAGGGGTTCGTTATACGTGCTGATCACGGCCCGCGCCCCATGCTGGATCGCTAGATCGACAATTTTTCCCGCCCCGATGGGCGTGATCGGAGCGATTGCGCTGGCATCCCGCAGCACTTGGGACGAGAGCCAGTTCTGACAAAAAGCACAATGAAAATCGCAGCCCAGCATCCCAAAACTCAGGGCAAGTGAACCGGGAAGAACATGGTAGAAGGGCTTTTTCTCAATCGGATCGCATTGTAATCCAGCGGTATACCCAGCGGGAACATACAAAACCCCCTCCCGGTTAAAACGCACCTTGCAAATGCCGGATCGGCCCTCCGCAATAGTGCAGCGGTGGCCACAAGCATAACATTCAACCGCCTGGCGCTCTAATGGCTTATAAAAACGGCCCGGCACGGCATGGCGGGCAAGGGCCTGTTCGAGCGCTGAGGGATGGGATCCGTTCTCCATGATTCGGGACATCCAGCTGAAGGTGTAGTAAACTCACATGCTATCATATCACAAAATCCTTGGAACGGGATGATGAGAACCAGGGAATCCCATTTAATTTTCTCCGCTTTTGCGATGGATTCCACCAGAAAAGGAGTTGCCTGTAGGCTATGGCGGCGGATGAACCTAAAAAATTTAAAATTTTTGAATTGAGGACTTTACCAAAACGCGTTTGCGTGTAGATTATTCATTCGTTACAAGATGGCTGCCGGAGTGGTGGAATTGGTAGACGCGCTAGGTTCAGGACCTAGTTTCCTCCGGGAAGTGGGGGTTCGAGTCCCCCCTCCGGCACACTTGAAACTCCCTTCCTTTCCTTATTTCCAAGAATATAAATCAGTCATCCCGGTATTCATCTTGTTATTATGAGAAAAGCGGTAGTTTTCTACCGCTTTTCCCGTATTTCCGCCTCGATTCCATGAATCGGGACCACGCCCTGATCATTCTTCATGTTGGGATAATTGCCCACCACCTTGTTTTCTTTACGGATTCATAAAAGGCTGGGGATAGGGAGGCATGTACCAGCGGACATAATCGATCCAGGGGCGGCTTTGGCCATGGAACCAGGCGTTGCGGGGCCGTTGGACAGGCTTGAAATGCGAATGTTCCTCATGAAATATCAAACTCAGACCGGAAGGAATGGGTTGAGACTGACAGGCGGACAGAAAAAGCACCCTGCCATCAAAAACAGAGACCATGGTTTCCTGCTTGGAGACCGTGAGTTCAAATTCAGTCCCCATCGGGATAAACTGGCCTCGCTCCGTATTGAACACAATTTCTTGCGTGGCGCCTTGGTTGCGGTAATGGATTCGGCCCTGGATCAGTTCGAGATGTCTGGGGTCCAACAGTTTGAATTGGGTTTCTTTATCAAACAGAATCTGGGTGGACGGCCCGAGAGGAAGCAGAAATTGCGCCTCCCGTGTATGAATCACGGTGTCGTCGGCTAGAAGCAGCCCCTCATCAAGGATGACATGCTTGGCCCCGTTCAAGAAAATGGTTTGTGGCGGAGCGCTGACACATTGAAGCACCAGCGGCGGACGCAAGTTGAGATAATAGAGCCCCCCACAGAGGCAAATCAGGAGAACCACGGCCGCGTAACGCAACGCCGGCCGCCCCAGCCAGACTCCATACACCCCACCCTCTGGATCGGAAGCGGTTTGCTTACCCTGAATGGAACGCATGATGGAGGATTCCAGGTTTTTAGCGGAAATTCTTTGATTCATCCATCGCGACAACTGATCTTCCATCATCCGATCAAATGTTGATCTTTTTCTGGATTTCATGAGTCTCAATCCAATCCGTATAAAAGGTATCCGGCAGCAATTCCTTCATCTTCTCTCGTGACCGCCGCAATCGGGTGCTGACTGCCTCTACACTCATCGATGTGATATCTGCGATTTCCTTGATGAGCAACCGCTCCACATAATACAGCACCATGATTTCCCGATCCCAACGGGGTAACTGCTTTAACGCGCCGGCAAAGATCTCTTCCAATTGTTTATGACGCAATTCCTTTTGAGGCGAATGAGGCGAGGGGAAATCGCTCTCAAGCACATCAAAAAAGGCATACCACCTTTCCTGACGAATCTTGTCAACCGCTTTATT
>JAVFAP010000110.1:0-9344 GCA_034002445.1 bacterium
TAACTCTTCGATCCATCCAGTGGCCGAAACGCCAGCAAATTCTAAATTGGTTGCATGCACCGGCCGCCCCAACGCCATTTGAATCACTTGGCGCACGGAAAGGGTGTTGTTTTTTTTCTGTTTACATAATGTAATCGCTTCCTGGATTTCTTCTGGATGGATATGAACCCACTGCCCCCGAATTTTAATCAGGGATGCCTTCATTTTGGCGAATTGCTGTAACTCCTTCAGGGTAAGTATTTCTTCGCCTAACGAGATTTCCCACTCGAACTGGGTCAAGGTTTCCAAGGAGAGACCCGCTTGGCTTTTCATCACGGGGCTTTTGACCTTGGCCCGGACGCTCATGCGTTGTTTGGTCCCTTTTTTGGTCCACCAAGCCGGTAATAACACGCCAAAGTGCATCTGCTGCAATAAGGGCGCCGTTTCGCAGAGAAACTGGTAGGCTTCATCCAAGGTGGACGAGTAGCCACTCGGGGATGCGGTCTTGAGGCTGGATTCAATAGGTTTGCTGATTCTGGATGCCTGGCCTAGGGAATACAGTAGATATTCCTGTGAATTGAACTCTGCTTTTTTAAACAGAGAACGGATCTTGCTCGATGCATCCCATACTTCGTCCAAAGGCAACAGAAGAGTTGGATCCCTTTGATCCTGCAAAAGATAGCGGATATACCACTGGCCGAGATCGGCCGTGTCTTGTGATTTCGAAGGAGCCAGTGGTTCGCAGGCATCCTCTTGGGGTTCTTCCAAGCGAAAGCAGAGTTTGAATGGGGCCTCGGCAGCGATGGTGATGCTGTGTTTCCATTTCGCAACCTGCCGGGCAAACTGGCTGAGTTCTTTCTTATCCCCTGGGATGATCCCTTCGGGGTTGAACAGCGCATGGATCCATTGATCATGGAGGCTGTCAAACGAAGTTTTTTTGATCCTGGTTTTGAGGGTGGTAATCAGAACCTGATTCGCCGGGATGCTTGTTCCGCGGATGAGATGGTCGGCGAGGTGGCTGCAAAACGAAGCAAGAAGAGTCTCCTTGGAGAGTGCGGGCTCGGGATGCTTATCCCAGGCCAGTGCGCGACAGGCATCCGGCATGGCTTGGGCCAGGGTTTTTTGCCGTTCTTGTTCTTCACCCGTCACGATCAGACGCCAACGAGCGCGGAATTCGTCTCCGCAGCGGTTTAGATCAGGGACAAATTGCTGCCGGGCGATCAGGGCTGCACAAAACCGCAGGGCATGGCCCCAAAAAGCCAAGTCCGCCCCACACAGGATTCCCGGTAGTAAAAGCTCTTTCCCCACACAGCGGGTGAGTAGATCCACCATCTGATCCGGGGTGAAGGAAAGAGCGGGAACGAGATACGGTTCAATTCGGACCGCTTGGGGGTTGGATGGCACGGCGGCGATGATGGAACTGGAAGGGATGGCTTGCCCTCCCGCGGTTGGAAGCCAAACTACAACTTCTCTGGCATCTCTCTTCGGGTGTTTGTAGGGGTAGCCGATATCCGCTAAGGCCCGCTGTAAATGGAGATAACTCGCCGCATAGGGAAAAGCGGGGGGGGCAATGGGTTTTTTCCCGCGCCGTTTTGGCGCTTCCGCTGGCTGTTCACCCCAGACCAAGAATTGCTCTTCCAGAACACCCGCATGCAGAATGATCATAAGTTTCGATTTCCTGAAATATGGTTGGATTGACTTTGCATTGTAGAGGGGTTGCCGATACAAATTCCAGAGGGACAGAGAATATTTCTTCATGGGGGCCGTCAGAACACCGTTCGGTCAAGAATGTCTCTGGAAATCTGGATCGAATGAATTTATCAAGAACCCGGTTGACGATTATATATCAAAGTGATATCATTATGGTATAATTTCACCATTCAGATTTCTGTAGATTGGAGACTGAAAATGGATACGAGCCATAAAGTAGGAGATATCAACGAGAAAATCGTCCAGGGGATGTCAGGGTGGGGAATGCTGGTGGTCGCCATTTTTTTGGTTTTGTGTGATTTGACGGTGTTCATCTGGGGAATCAATCAGGTCAATCACAATGACGCCCCCATTATCTGGTTGTCGGGTTTGTTTTTGATCCCGGTTACGCTTCTTGTGATGATCGGATTTTATATCATTCAACCCAACCAGGCTGCCGCGCTGGTTTTGTTTGGCGATTACAAGGGGACTGTGAAGGAGAATGGCTTTATGTGGCGGAACCCGTTTTGTTCCGTGCGAACCATCTCTCTCCGGGCGCGCAACTTGAATGGGGAGCGCCTGAAGGTGAACGATAAGCGGGGAAATCCCATCGAAATCGCCGCGGTCGTGGTGTGGAAGGTGGAGAACACGGTGGAGGCGTTATTCGAGGTCGATAACTACGAAGAATATGTCGATACCCAAAGTGAAGCCGCTATCCGCCACCTTGCCGGGCAGTATCCATATGATTCGGCGGAAAGTGAAGACGAGATCTCCTTGCGCCAAGGGACCGAAGAGGTCAATGAAGAATTGAAGAAAGAATTACAGGAGCGTTTGGGCCGGGCCGGCGTTGTGGTGATTGAAGCGCGGATCAGCCATCTGGCGTATGCTCCCGAGATCGCTGGTGCGATGTTGCGGCGTCAGCAGGCGGAAGCGATTATCGCGGCCCGCAAAAAGATCGTGGAAGGGGCGGTTTCGATGGTGGAGATGGCCTTGAATGAACTCAGCGAAAAGAAGGTGGTGGAGTTGGATGAAGAGCGCAAAGCAGCCATGGTCAGCAATCTGCTGGTGGTGCTGTGCGGGGAAGAATCCGCCCACCCCATCGTCAACGCGGGGACGCTATATAACTAAAGCAATATCTGAAATAGATTTATCTATCATTCAATTGATGAGTATATTGTGAAATACTGTCCCCTCTGGGTTTCTTCGGAGGGGACGGTTTGCATCCCCATGGATTGTACGGATCGACGATGGAGATGTTCTGTTTGAATTGAGCAAGTAAGAGATGGAAACGAGTCTTGTCATGACGAATCGAAAAAGCTTTTTATTACGGTTGGAGCCCAAATTATGGGACGAAGTGAATGCCTGGGCGAGCCAGGAATTGCGGAGCGTGAACAGCCAGATTGAGTTCATTTTACGGGAAGCGGTGAAAAAGCGTAAAAAGAAACTGCAATTTCAGGAAGAGGGAGAGTTGGCGGATTGAAGAACGAGCAAAGAGGATGGATGTTTTTTTTCAGAGTGCGAATAAGATTGAACTGCATCCTGAGGCTGGATTTGGCGGGTTTTTATGGATTTTTTGCTGGTCCCAGACTGCGGTGGGAGCCGGGAATGTTATCCTTTTACCAAAAAAATGAGGGGGTTATGCAAGATTAGAGTTGAAAAGCAGCCCCAACCTATGGTATAGTATGAGAATTAAACATTCCGTGTATTGAAAAAATCACGAGAGAACCGCCGGAGGTACAAATGCCAAAGCGAACCGCAACGGCCTTTTTTGGCTTCAAATTAGTGATCGGCCTTTGTTTGGTATTGGGAATTTGCTGTGTTTCACCGGGAATGTTGCTTGCTGCTGAAACACCAACGGAAAGCCCAACCCAAGAGCCCGAACCCACTGCCACATTTACACCTACATTCACCCCGTTTGCCGTGGAAACGCCCACGGAAACACCCAAGCCCACGGATACTCCTGTACCAACGGCGACCAATACGCCTGTTTCAGGGGAAACTCCAGTTGAAACACCGACCGATACGCCTGCTCCGACCAATACGCCGGAGCCAACGGCGACCAATACGCCCGTTTCTGGGGAAACTCCTGTAGAGACCCCGACGGATACGCCGAAACCAACTGATACCCCTGTCCCTACGGATACGCCGGAGCCAACGGCGACCAATACGCCGGTTTCGGGTGAAACTCCGACAGAAACCCCGACAGATACGCCGAAACCGACAGATACTCCTGTGCCGACAGATACTCCGGTGCCAACGGCGACCAATACGCCGGTTTCAGGTGAAACTCCGACAGAAACCCCGACAGATACGCCGAAACCAACCGATACTCCTGTGCCGACTGATACTCCGGTGCCTACGGCAACGAATACTCCAATTTCAGGTGAAACGCCGACAGAAACCCCGACGGATACGCCGAAACCGACAGATACTCCTGCCCCGACTGATACTCCGGTGCCAACGGCGACCAATACGCCGGTTTCAGGTGAAACTCCGACTGAAACCCCGACAGATACGCCGAAACCAACCGATACTCCTGTGCCGACTGATACTCCGGTGCCTACGGCAACGAATACTCCAATTTCAGGTGAAACGCCGACAGAAACCCCGACGGATACGCCGAAACCAACTGATACTCCTGTGCCGACGGATACTCCGGTGCCTACGGCAACGAATACTCCAATTTCGGGTGAAACGCCGACAGAAACACCGACCGATACACCGGTCCCAACGGATACGCCGGTTCCGACAGCGACTCCTACGATTACTCCGACACCGGTTGGAGAAGGCACCCCGACTCCGACTCCGTTTAACTTTAACAATCCGACTCAGGGGATTGCGTTGCTGGATGGGTTTGGTGGAATCCATGAACTGGGCGATGTCTACCGCTTGGTGGACTTCAATGGCGACGGTGTGGTTGATGCAGCCGAAGCGCGAATCGCTCTTCTGCCATACAGCACACCTGATCCATCGAACCTGAGCCGGTCCGATGTATACCGGGATCTGGAACTCTATGTCGAAAACGATGGAACTACACAAGCCAAATTCAAAGCCATGCTGGCAGCCACGGGCGATGGCCGGGTCTTCTCCACTCGGTTTGTTGAAACAGATGGAGCGATGACGGTAGTCAGAAATTATCTGGGCAGCTTCGGCGTTCGCTTCCCGCTGCCGGATGTGGTATCCGATGTCGAGTTCTTCACCGAAACCCCCAACGCGGTTGCGCAGAATGGCGGCATGAGCTGGACACCTGACGCGGCCGATGGGTACTTCATGCTGATGACCGATGGTACGATCTATGCCATTGTGGATAAGCAAATCCCGGTTAAAGTCGCCAAAGCTTCCACCAATCCGCGCCTGAACCCGGCGGTCGATCTTGAGGTCGTCTCGATCGAGCAGAATGCGGATGGCAGCGTGATCCAGATCAACGGGTATGTCCTTATGGCGAAAGGCCAGGTAAAGGAACTGGGCGATGTTCGCCCGATGATCGGTGTCCCGGTCTCCAATGTTCCGGTCTACAAAGATATGGAACTGTTTGGTGATGCGTTGGTGGTTGCCGATGGATTCGGTCACTTCACCATCGCCACCGAACCGGGCGCTGCCAAACCGAACCTGCCATTGCCGGTCCTCGGCTTTGGCCAGGCCAACGTTTTGGAAGCCTTCACTATCCAGGTCGATCCGACTGTGGAAGAATTCGACGGTATCGGGTTCTTTGTTGTCACGAATATTGGCACGATTCACACCTCGGGTGCGGCTGACCGCTTCCTGACGGACGAAGGCGCCAATCGCCGTGTCGACTTGACCATCGGGGAAACCGCGGAAGGCTACAAGTTCGGTATGATTGGGATCAACTTCGACATCATTCGCGATATCGAAGCCTACCTGGTACCTCAATCCAACTAACCGGGTTATCTGCATAACAAACCCAAAGAGAGAGGGGCGGCGCAAGCCGCCCCTCGTTTTTTATCGCAGAGAAATCTTTCGATTGGGCTCCATCCAGATTTTTCCTGAGGTGAAATCTTAGTATGGAATCGATATATCTATATAAATCAGGGTACTCAGTTCGATACCAATGGGTATGGATTTGGGATCACTTCGGAGAAGGGAAGAGAGGCTGGAGAAATGCTTCCCTTTCTTGCTGTTTCAGCGTGGGTTACAGAACGAGTGAGTCCTTGGAAATGAACGATGACCACTCGGTTATGCGAGGGGCGATGGATCATGCCCTGGCTTCCTCAGCGTCAGCAGGGGGGCTGGGGCGTGGGGATCTCGGGGACGGCTAGGATTGATGGGGAGGTTTCTTGATTACGCGGATTCATTTGCAGCAGGGGTGGTCTTGCTCTCTTCCCCGGTCGCAATAGCGAAAAGAAAACCGAGGAGGCACCATGTGAAAAGTTGGGTATGGACCGAGAAAAAAAAGGAAGATACGCACAACGAGCATAACGAGCAGAAGGCCGCTCGGTGCAGGAGGGATTTAGGATCTCGAGGGCTTTGGAATAGTGAAAAGAGCCGGACAACCAAGGCTAGGTAGGCCAGACCACCGATCAGGCCACGTTCGGCAAGCAATACAGGGAGGGTGGTGTAACTCGACTGAATTCGCTCCGCGGCCTGGATGGATTCCCATTGCACATACGCTTCCAACTGCCCGCTGCCTACACCGAGGAAGGGATGACGAATCCAGGTCTGGAGGGCATAGAGATTGGTAAAAAAACGGTCCTGTAAACGAGGAGAAGCCAACCACTGATTCATTTTTTCGGATAGAGACAGGGATTGATGGCCCAGAATCTGGATCAACTGGTAAAACGCCAGAAAAAACAGGGGGATGAGCCACTTCAGGTATTTTCGATCCACCAGATGAAAAACAAAGAGGAGCAGCAATGTCGCGGCGATGATGACCATGCCGGTTCGGGACGCGGCTGCCAATGCCAGCAGTACGATCCCGGCAAAAGTGGCCATGAATATCCGCTTAATCCACCCAATTTCCGCGGATCGGATCTCCATGGTGATAAAGGGCAGAAGGCTCATCAGATAGACAGGGTAATAGTTCCAGTCTTGAAAACCGCCTGTGGCATGAAAGGGCACACCTGGGGCTCGGCCCAGGAATTGGCCTATGCTCAGAAAAAACGAGAGGACAACTGTCCCGTAGAGGAGAAAGCGAAATCGTGTCACGCCAGATTGGGCTTGGATGCGGAGAGTGAAATACCAAGCGGCTAGGAGAAAGAGAATGGCTTGCGTGGCTGATCCCAGCGCTGCGACCGGATGGATACTCAAAGGAATCGAAACCAGTTCCGCTCCCGCAATTGGTGCCGCCAACCAGAAGAAGGGATTGGGTTGAATGAGGTTTTCAGTTTCCTGGCCCATTCTGGCGCCAAGGAGTACGACTGGAATGGTGAGGAGAGGTAGAGGGACCGTAAGCCATCCTATAGAGAGGGATACTGATTCTACAGTGGATACCACGACTAGGCAACCCACTGCGAGCCAGGGAGAAAAGGAGGCTATCGCAAAAAGTAGCGCAAGAAGAAATAGAGAAAGAAATAAAACCATAAGAGCATAGATCGTGTTGTAGACGAATGGATTACGGCTTCTATTGGAGCCAGTGTGCTGGTAAGGAATGGTCCTGTTTTCTGCGAAGATTGTCAACCTGGCACAGAGCGCTTTTCTTTGCTTCTCTTTCGGAAGGCCATTTTGGCGCATTTTGGGGAATGAAAGAGGAGATGGGAAATATCCCAGGGTGTCAGACAGGGGAACACAACAGTCTGCGAGTGATTTAAGTTCAATGAAATAAATTATTTATGAGTGTGTACCGGGAATGGAGAGTATAACTCTGTATAAATGGCATTCCAATTGCGATAGAGGATAGAGTCAAAAAAAATACGAAAACTGCATGATATTGGTGAAAGGAGTAGTACAAACCATGGCAGTAAAACCACTTGCGGACAGAGTTTTGCTCAAACGACTGGAAGAAAAAGAGGAAAAACAAGGGGGAATCATCATCCCTGACACAGCGAAAGAAAAGCCCCAGGAAGCGGAAGTCATTGCGGTTGGCCCTGGCAAAACCGGGAAAGATGGAAGCCGGGTGGCGATGGAAGTCAAAGTTGGCGATAAGGTTCTGATCAGTAAGTATGGTGGAACCGACGTGAAGATCGGTGGCGTCGAGCACACGATCGTTCGCGAAGACGACATTCTCGCTGTAGTTGAATAAGTAAAAAAAGAGATTTCCACCAAGGAGGAAATAGTAAACAATGCCCGCTAAACAATTGCTTTTCAATGAAGACGCTCGAAGCAAAATCTTAAAGGGTGTGGAAAAATTGGCCAAAGCGGTCAAGGTCACCCTGGGCCCCAAGGGCCGCAATGTTGTTTTGGATAAAAAATGGGGTTCTCCCACCGTTACCAAAGACGGTGTTACGGTTGCCAAAGAGATTGAACTCGAAGACAAGTATGAAAACATGGGCGCTCAGATGGTTCGCGAAGTGGCTTCCAAAACCAGTGATATCGCTGGCGACGGGACAACCACCGCGACCGTGTTGGCCGAGTCTATCTATCGTGAAGGCTTGAAGTATGTCACCGCTGGCGCCAGCCCTATCAATATCCAGCGAGGGATTCTGCGCGCGACCGAAGCCGTGGTGGAAGACCTGAAGAAACTCAGCCGCAAGGTGAAGGACCGCAGCGAAATCGCGAACGTCGCCACCATCTCCGCCAACGGCGATTCCAGCATTGGGGATATCATTGCCGAAGCCATGGATAAGGTTGGCAAGGATGGCGTGATCACGGTGGAAGAAAACAAGGCCCTGGAAACCATTCTGGACGTTGTCGAAGGGATGCAGTTTGATAAAGGCTACCTTTCTCCCTATTTTGCGACGGATACCCAGACCCTGGAATGTGTCCTAGATGATCCTTTCATTTTGATCAACGAAAAGAAGATCTCCAACATGCGCGATATGCTTCCCATTCTGGAGAAGATTGCGCAGTCTGGGAAAGCCCTGTTGATCATCGCCGAAGATATCGAAGGCGAAGCGCTGGCGACCCTGGTTGTCAACAAGATTCGTGGCACATTGAAAGTTTGTGCCGTGAAGGCTCCTGGCTTTGGCGACCGCCGCAAGGAAATGTTAAAAGACATCGCGATCCTGACCGGTGGCCGTTGCATCACCGAAGATTTAGGGATCAAACTGGAAAACATCACCTTGGCGGATCTGGGCCAGGCGAAACGCGTGGTTGTCGATAAGGACAACACCACCATCGTCGAAGGCGCAGGCGAAAAGTCGGATATCCAGGGCCGGATCAATCAGATCCGCAACCAGATTGACGAAACCACGTCCGATTACGATCGCGAAAAACTGCAAGAACGCTTGGCGAAACTCGCCGGTGGGGTTGCGGTGATCAAAGTGGGCGCGGCGACTGAATCCGAAATGAAGGAAAAGAAAGCCCGTGTGGAAGACGCTCTCCATGCGACTCGCGCGGCTGTGGAAGAAGGCATTGTTCCTGGTGGTGGGGTCGCTCTGTTGCGTGCCCAGAAATCCCTGGACAGTGTGCAGGTCCAGAACGATGAGCAGAAGATGGGTGTCAACATCGTCAAGCGCGCCATCGAAGAGCCTCTGCGTCAGTTGTCGGTGAACGCTGGCCTCGAAGGCTCTATCGTTGTGGAAAAAGTGAAGAACGAAGACGGCAACCGCGGCTTGAACGTC
>JAVFAP010000111.1:0-9315 GCA_034002445.1 bacterium
AAACAATCCGTAACAGAATGTTCAAAAGTCAAGAAATCTCTGATGATTTGAAAGAAGCCAAAAGCCCAACCAGTGAATCGATGATCCACAATTTCTTAGCGAAGATGCCCTGATTCAAGCCATGGATCCAATCCCCCTGCAACGACAATTCGATCGAAAAGAATGGAAAATGCGGGAAAAAACTGTTTTTAACTTGATTCTAAAATAACGTTAAGTTATATTAGTACAGGCATTTATAACGATTGTATCGCAACGATTTTTGGCAGGTTCGCAAAGAAACGGGGGCCGGAGGCTTTAATGACAAGTACAAAGAAAGACATTGTGAAAGAAGTCGCGCAACGGACCGGCTTTGATATCTCCAGTGTCAAGGACATCGTTCAAACCATGTTTGATGCGATGTGCGATGGGTTAGCCAGTGATGGGAATATTGAAATCCGAAATTTTGGCATCTTCAAAGTAAAAAAAACACCCGCCCGAAAAGCGCGTAACCCAAAAACCAGTGAAATCATCCTGGTTCCTGAAAAGAAACATATCAGTTTTAAGCCTGGCCAGATGATGAAAAAACGGATCAATGAGTTTGATTCCTGAATGCGGATCTACCAACCAAACTTTCCAAGCGCTTTTTTGGCAAATCGAGAACGATAATGGATGATGCCCATAAACTTCCCAAAAAACTGATCGACGAAATCCACGATGTTCCCCCCTTGCCCGACGTGGTTGTGGATGTGATGCGGCTGACCCGGGAACCCAATACCACGGCGAAACAGTTAACCGAAATTATAGCCAAGGACCAAGGTTTAACCGGAAATGTCTTGCGCCTGTGCAACTCTGCCTATTATGGTTTGCCGCGAACGGTGTCATCGTTGAACCAGGCCATCATGTACTTGGGTTTCCATACCGTTCGGAACTTGGTGTTAACTTGTTCGATCCACAATTTTTACAATCCAAAATCCGAAATTTATGGCTATCAAAATGGGGGATTGTGGATCCATGTTCTGGCATGTGCCCGGGTTTCGGATTTGATCAGCACCAAATTACGGATGGATTTGAAGGATACGGCGTACACAGCTGGATTATTGCATGATATCGGCCAGCTGATTATCGGCAATCAGATCGAAGATACCGCTGAAACCATTGTGGACATGATGCTGAATGGGAATATGAACGAACTCCAGGCCGAGGAAGAAGTGGTGGGGTATACCCATTGTATGCTGGGGGCTGCAGTGGCGGATAAATGGAATTTCCCCACGGAACTGGTTCACGCGATCCAATATCACCATACGCCCAACCAAAGTGTCAAAAATATTATCTTGACGGATATTGTTCATCTCGCGGACAGCGTTGTCTTAGCCATGGGGTTTGGGGTGGCTTTGGAGCAAATCAAATTTAGCCCCCAACCCGGCGTTTTAAAAACCTTGGGGATCGATCAAGCCTTTGTCGATACCATTTTGGTGGAAGCCGAAAGCATCGTGAAGGATGAATTGAATATGATGCTGGACCTCTGATTATCCTTCTAAACCCACATATTCAAGAACGGCCGATGAAACCTCATCGGCCGTTCTCTTTTGGTTAGCCTAACTGCCCAGGGTGGAGAGTTGGAAGATGCGGGTTGCATTCTGGTGGGTGATTTGCATGATGGCGTCCACGCTCTGTTCCCGCAACTGGGCCACGACAGCGGCGGTTTTTTCGATCATCCAGGGCTTACAGCGTTTTCCACGGTAAGGGATGGGCGCCAGGTAGGGCGCGTCGGTTTCGATCAGTAAGCACTCTTCCGGAATATGGGGTACGATCGCGTGAATGGATTTGGCGTTTTTGAACGTCACGATGCCTGAAAGAGAGATGGCGTAACCCCGTTGCACACAGACTTGCATCACCTCTATCGATGCCGTGAAACAATGCAGGATGGCGGCTTGGGGCGGGGTTGAATCGAGGAGAGAAAGAAAATCCTGATCGGCGTCGCGGAGGTGGATCACAACCGGTTTTCCCAACTCGTTGGCCAAGTGAATCTGGTCCTGGAATATGCCTTGCTGCAGGTCTTTGGGGCCTACGTCGTAGTTATACTCCAACCCCGTTTCGCCAATAGCGGCGACCTTGGGGTGGATGGCCAGGGACTGAAGCTGGGATAAGTAGGTGCTGGGCGCGGTACGGATATCGTGGGGAGAAAGGCCGACAGAAGCATACAGGCCGGGCAGACGTTCGGCCAGTTCGACGGCGTGGTGGCTGCTGGCGAGGTTGTAGCCTATGACGATCGCGGTGTCCACACCCTGCGCGCGGGATGTTTCCCAAACCGCCTCGGCGTCCGGAGCAAAGTCGGGATGGTTCAAATGGCAATGACTATCGAAAAAAGGCATGGCTCATTGCACTCCGGGTAAAAAGGGGAGGGAAGAATACAGGGTTTCAAAAATTTTGATTCCTGTGGTCAACTCCACACTGAGCAAGAACAGAAAGACATAAATGATTCCATTAAAGACTTTCTCGTTGATGTGCTTGTTCATCCAGACCCCCAGCAGTGTTCCGATCGGCACAAAGGGCAACAGTTTGAGGCTTTCGCCCAGGAGGCTGAGATCAAGCATGCCTAGGTAAAAATAAAATGGCAATTTGGATATGTTAACCAGGGTAAACAACACCACATTGGTTCCTACATACAATTGCTTCCCCATGTTCTGGGGCAGCAGGTACATGGTGGCCACCGGGCCCGCTGCATGAGCCAGGGTGGATGTGAGCCCAATGCCGCCGCCAAACACATACCCATGCCAGGGCTTGGGCCGGTAATCCTCCAAGCGTTTGAGGATCATCGTTTTGGTGAATTGGTAGGCGAGGAACGCGAATGAGAGCACCCCGACCATGATTTTCAGATAATTTTCTGAAACATTTCCCAGAAAATAAATACAAATGGAGGCCAGGATGATCCCCGCCAGCACACCGGGGTAGAGATGAAAGACGGTCTTGCGGTCGAAATTCTGGCGGTAATGGAGAACCGAAAACCAATCGCAAAGGCACAGGATCGGAAGCATCATGCCGATCGCCTGTTTGGGATCGGGCATGGACAAAATGAAGAGAGGGACCGCCGCGATGCCGATTCCGCCCCCAAAGCCAGCCTTCGCGACACCGATGAATACCACGCCGGTAATTTGTAATATCAGTTCGAACACAATGACTCTCTTTCTTTCCTCTGGATAGGGATATTTGCTTTGGGATCGCGTAAGCCCTTCTGGTTTTATTCGGGCATAAACATTGCAATATATTGGGGTGAAGCGCTTTCAGGGCTCTTGAACCGGTAAATTTTGCCGGATCGAGTGGTGCCTGGGACGAATTTTACCGTTTGAGGGTCGTGAACGCTATGGCAACTCTCTATGGAATATTGAATGTTGGTTCGCGAGGCTTAAGCGTCGCTCAATCCGGCCTCAATACCACGGGGCATAATATATCCAACGTTAATACGGAAGGATATTCGCGGCAGCGCAATATTCAAAGAGCCTTGAATCCGATTTTAACGCCTTCCGGCCCTGTAGATACGGGTGTCGAGGTGAGAATCGTGGAGCGGTTGCGGGACAATTTTCTGGAGTCGCAGATTCGCACCACGACCAGCGATCATTCCATGTACAGCAACTTGGATCAATACTTCCAGCGGATGGAAGCCATTTTTAATGATCCTCTCAGCCCTATCTCCGATACCGAAGATGTGACGAACGCGGGTGGCCTGAATAATCTGCTTTCCCGCTTTTTCAGCGCGATGAGTTCTGTCTCTCTTTCCCCCGAATCGGTGGAGGTGCGGACGGCGGCCGTGGATAGCGCCATTTCGTTGGCAGAGGGAATCAACGCCATCGAGTATGACCTGTACAACTTTATGAACGAATTGAATGGCAAATTATCCACCTTGGTTTCGGAAGTGGATACCCTCGCCCAAAAACTCATTTCTCTCAATGAACGGGTCGCCTCCATGGAAGGGCATGAAAATATTCTGGCCAATGACTACCGGGATGAGCGGGACCGAATTCTCAAGCGGATGGCCGAAATCATGCCGATCAGCACGTTTGAAAATAGTGCCGGCATCGTCAGTGTTTCTGTAGGAGGCCAATGGCTGGTGGATAGCCTGTCTCTCAATCCCTTTGTGACAGAAATCACCGAACGGTATGACCAGATCAATACCCTGGGGATTCGCTTGGGGAAAAATGGACTGGACTTGATGGATGATTATCTGCGTACAGGGGAGATGGGCGCCATTTTTAAAATGCGGGATGAAGTGATCCCCGATGCTTTGTTGTCCCTTACGGAACTGGCGCGGGGTATAATTTATGAGGTCAATCAAATCCATAGTTCTTCTTCTGGTGTGGAAGGGCATACCCTCTTACAGAGCGCCTTTTTTTATACATCTGGGGCCGACCGTTCGGATGCGAAATCCACTCTGGATCGAATCTTCAACAACCCGATTTTCTCTACCGATCCCATCTTTGGAAACAATCCCTACCCTGTCCAAAACGGACAGTTTCAAATCCGGGTGGCCGATAGCCAGCATCAGACCAAAGATGTGTATACGGTGAATGTCAATATTGAAGATAATTTGTATGAGATGGTCAGCAAGATTGACCGGAGTGATGGCATCGTTCAAAAAGCGACCAGTGCCTTGAACTTTGACCCGATTTATGTCAAACGCGCCACGGCAACACAGGGGCAAACCGCCGCGGAAGCCGGTCTTGATCTCGGTTCGCTTGCGGTCACGCAGGGAACCCCCTTGGTGGAAACGGGTACGGGGAGTTTTGAAATTCACATCAAGGATTCCGCCGGGCGGCTGGTCGATTCGAATCCAGCAACCGCGGCTTTTGAACCATTTACGATTTCGTTCAACAGCACTGACACCTTGATGGATCTCCGCAATAACATCCAGAGCAATGGCGGAGGGTTCTTACGCGCCAATTTGGTGCCCAGCGCTGCGGATCCAACGGTGATGGTTTTGCAAATCGATCCGGCGTTTGAAGAGTATACCATCTCGTTTCAAAACGACTCATCTGGCATCATCTCCGCGTTTCAGTTTCCCATGACCGATCCCACCATTCCCTTGATTGGCGGAACCGCGACCAAGACCGAATCCAGTTTCGCAGGAGCACCGACCGATTCCATTTTTCCCCTCGCCGGGAATCCTCTCTTTTCTCCCGCATTTCCGGGCCCGCCCCCCAGCGTGATCGACGAGGGTACCTTTGAGTTTGTCGTGATTGATAATGCGAATAACGCCACGGTTCATACCATTAATCTCGCCAGTGGCGGCATCGATACTTTGGATGAACTTGCCACGGCGTTGGAAGTCTTTGATCTCAACATTGACGTGACGATCACGCCGGACAACAAATTTAAAATTGAGGCGCTTACCAACCGGCAGTTCTTTTTCCAGAATGATACCACCGGCTTGGTCCAAGCCATGGGGCTTTCCGCGGTGAGCGGATTTGGCGAAATCAACGGCCAGCCTTTTCAAACCGGATCGTTTGAAGTGGTGGTGAATAATGAGGCCGGCGTGGTTACCCATATTTTTGAGGTGCCGGTTACCGCCGATCCCTCCGTGCCAGGAGGGGTGCCCAGCCTCAATGATATCATCTCTCTCATCAATTCTTCCGCAGGGGGCGCGGGAGCGCCCATCCAGGCCTCCCTCACTTCCGACCCTACCGACCGCTCCAGAAACGTCGTCAAGATCGAAGCGGCCAGCGGTTATGAGTTCACCTTCCGAAGTGACGATAGTTTGCTGCTCTCGGCTTTGGGATTTACAGCGGGACCCGTTTTGAATCCCACCGGCGCCGCCCCGATCCAAGCGGCCTATGGCCCTGTGGCGGTCGGCGACAAGATTAACGGAATTGTTCGAGCCCGCATCATTTCAGTGGACAATCAAGATATCGCACGGCAAGTGGAAGACAATAGCATTCAATTGAATCGCGTCAAATTGGTCAATAATGTGGGATTTGAGATCAGTACCTCGGGGACCGATGAAATTACGTTTGTTGGAGAAGACACCAGCCGGTTTCTAGCCGCCTCTGGAATCAATAGTCTCTTCACTGGTTATAACGCCCGTTCCATGGCGGTGAATAAAGCGGTGGTGAACAATGTCAATCTATTGGCGGTTTCGTCGGATGGAACACTGGGCAATAATGACAGCGCGATCAGACTGGCAGATTTAGAAAACAAACCTGTGATGAAGGGGCACACCCTCAGTGGTTTCTACCGAAACATGATCTCTGAAATTGGCGTGGCTGGGAACAAGAATACCCAATTAAAAAATACGAACAACGCGATTCTCAACGAACTGCAGATGATCCAGGAAGAATTGGCGGGGGTTTCGCTGGATGAAGAATCCATCAATATTATTAAATTTCAGCAAGCCTACCAAGCGGCCGCCCGGATTATTCAGACTGTGGATAGTCTTCTGGACGTCATTGTCAACCGATTGGGAGCCTAACGTAAAGGGGCATACATCTCATGGTTAACCGTGTTACTGAGAACTTAATTAATAATACAATTCTGTTCAATATTCAAAACAATATCGGGCGGATGGCGTCTCTGCAGGATAAATTGGCGACCGGCCGGCGGATCAATTCGCCCAGCGACAATCCGGTGAACTATGTCGCGAGTCTGGGATTGCGCTACAACATTGTGCAGGGACGCAGTTACCTGCGGAATATCGATGGGATTCAAACCCAATTGGAGATGACAGAAAATTCCTTATCCAGTTTGACGACGACCTTGCAAGATATCCGGACTTTGACTGTGAAGGGATTGAACGATGTCGATCCGGCGGCGCGGCAGGCGATCGCCATTCAGGTGCGGGAACTGTATCAGCAAGTCATCGATATCGCCAATTATAATTATAATGGCCGCTATATCTTTGGCGGATCGCATTCCGCTTCCAAATCGTTCGTTCTTCAGAATGACGCCATTCTGTATAAAGGGGATGATTTTCAGCAGAAAATCATGATCGAACGGGGCAGCACCATTACCAGCAACCTGAATGGGATGCAGACCTTCCTGCATACGCCCAACCAGATCACCAGTTCAATCCAGGTCACCGATCCCAGTGCGCCCTTGGCGCAACAGTTGCGGACAATTAACCCCAATTTTCCCAATCTGCCCCAATTGCCGGACCAACTGGCAGGGGCCGTGGTCGAGGGATCGCCCAATCCAGCCAATTCGCCAACTCCGGTACCCAATAATTATGCCACGTTCATGATCTATAACACCCAGGTCAAGGTGGATCTCGCGGTTGATTCACTCAAGGATGTGGTAAACCGGATTAACGCGACGGTGGCGGATGTGACGGCTTCCATCAATGATAAAAATCAGTTGGTGATCACCTCCAAGCGTTCGGATGCCTTGGTACTGAAGGATGGCAGCCGGAACATTGGCTTTGAGCCCGATGTCCCCCAGCAAGCCAATTTGCTGGGAGCGCTGGGGATGTACCGGGTGGTCCACTCCGACCGCAGTTTATCGCAGGGGTATGCCGCGACGGATCCCTTGGTGGATGGCTCGGTTTCCCCCACACCGGCACGCAGTACGGTCGAACTAACCAACCGAACCTTTCTCTTTGTGGGATCGAACACCGGCCCGGCGAATCAGGTCGCGGTTCCCTTCGGGGACAATATGGCGTTGACCGATGTCGACAAGGATGGCAATGAGAAACTCACAAGTACCGGAGATCCTGTCTTCCTTGATAAATTGGAGGCGTTGCGGATTACGATCGATGAGGAGGTCATCGATCTGGATTTGCGTTCTCTCACCCAAGGCTGGGATGAGAATGGGATTTCCGGCGACGCGGATGACATTCCTGGTTCCACTCTCGAGGACCTCTATGAACTCATCAATAACCATCCCCAATTAAAAGGGAAGGTAACCGCTTATACCAACAAGGATGGCTATGGGATCGAGATCAGTGCCACCCAGAGCACCGATGTGTTCAAAGTGGAAAATGTCCGCAAACTCTTTGGCCGGGATCTGACCATGGATGTATCCATCGATGCCTTGGGGGAAGCCACTGTGGCCCGGCAGGAGCCCATCACCCGCGATACCAAACTGGATACCTTGGCCGGTGCATTGGTGGATGATATCCCGAACGGCGGAAGCCTGGGGATCCGCCGGCCCGATCCACTCCCCGCGGGGCTGGAATCGTCGGTTAACGAAGGACTGATCATTGTACGCAATGGCGATGTGACCAAATCGGTCGATTTGCGTGATGTGGAGACCATTGGCGAGGTGATGGACCGTATCAATCTAGCGGGAGCGGGCGTGTTGGTGAAAATCAACGAATGGGGGACAGGGTTGGAGATCGAATCGACCCTGCCTGGAGATGGTGAATTGGGGATCTTTGATATGGCGGATGGAACCATCGCCAAGGATCTGGGATTTTTCGGCTCTCCACCACCCGCACGGATCCTGTCGGATGGCACGATTCCCTTGGTTTCTACCGATGTGGTGGGCGTGGGCCCTCTCGCGGCGGTGATGGGAGATGGACAGTTTGAGATTGAAATCCGCGACGCAAATGGAGCCATCATGGATACTTATTCGATTGAGGTCCAGGTAGGGGACACAATGGAATCCATCGTGAAACGAATCGACGCGGCGGATGGCAAAAGCGGGCCTGGCGGGGGGCTGTTCTCCGCCCAGATCGATGGCGGGGTATTACGGATTAGCAGCAATTATGATAACCATTCCCTCCGCATCGACGCGGCCAAAGATACCACGGTGGGTCAGTTCACAACGGTGATTGGCATCGATCAGTATACCTATATTTCGGAAACGAACGCCCTGACCTATGGCGACGCGGTCAGCCATCAAAACACAGCCTCCATCCTGGGCGTCAATAACCAAGGGATTGTGAACGAGATCGAAGAGAAGAATATCTTCCGGACCCTACAAAACCTGGAGCGGGCTTTGCGAGGTGACGATGTGGAATCGCTCAAACAAAGCCTGGATGATATTGACCTGGACCTGAATGTCATCCTGAGCGGGCGGACCCAATTGGGAGCGCGAATCAACCGCGTGGATTCGGTCAAATCCCGTCTGGAATCCGCCGAGGATTTTTCCCGGCAGCAACTGTCTTCTGTGGAGGATGCGGATCTGGCGGAATTGATTACCGATATGACCATGGCTGAAAATGCCTACAACGCGGCCTTGGCAGCCAGTGCCAAAGTGCTTCAGCAATCGTTGATCAATTTCTTAAGTTGATTTCTTGCCTCGGTCATGAGGGGTGACCATCGGCTTGGATTCGAGAGGCTCTACCCGTGGATCTGAGGGTTGGGCCGTTTCTGTTTCTTCTTCGATTCGGCTGGGGCTGGATAAATC
>JAVFAP010000112.1:0-9311 GCA_034002445.1 bacterium
GCTGTGATTCATAATTACGCTCGCTACTTGGCCACCCACGCTCCCGATTGGCCGGATAAAGACTGGCGCGGGATGCGCGCGATGGAAAACCTCCCCACCCTGTTCTGGCTCTATCGCCGCACAGGGGACGAAATCGTCTTGCAAGCGGCGCAATCGATTCAGGCCAACTGTTTTGATTGGACCCACTATTTCGTGGATTTCCCCTGGGATTCCGAAGCCATTCTCAAAAACAAGATTCCCCACAACTGGGGCCCGATTGGGTTGACCGCGCACGTGGTCAATGTCGCCATGGCGGTTAAGTATCCCGGTGTGTGGTATCAGCAGAGTCAAGAGGATTCATTCAAGGAAGCCGTGTATGAAGGACTGAAAAACCTGGACCGCCACCACGGCCAGGTCGCGGGACGTTTCTCCGGCGATGAACATATCTCTGGCACCCGTCCCACCCAGGGTACCGAACTCTGCGCGGTGGTGGAATTGATGTACTCCCTGGAAAACCTGATCCAGGTCTTGGGCGATCCCATCCTTGCCGACCGGCTGGAACAACTGGCCTATAACGCCAATCCCGGCACCTGCACCGATGATTACTGGGCCCATCAGTATGATCAACAGGCCAATCAGGTTCTGTGTACCAACGCCCCCCGGGAGTGGAGCACCAATGGTGATTCGTCCAACCTGTATGGATTAGAACCCAATTTCGGGTGCTGCACCGCCAACATGCACCAAGGCTGGCCCAAATTTGTCGCCCACATGTGGATGGCGACGCCAGACCGCGGGCTGGCGGCGGTGACGTATGGCCCTTCGGTTGTCAGTGCCAAGGTCGCCAACGGGGTGGATGCCCGGATTGAGGAAAAAACACTCTACCCCTTCCAGGGCGATATCCAACTGACCATTTCTGTTTCCGAACCAGCCGCGTTTCCCCTCTATCTCCGGATTCCAGTTTGGGCAGAAGGGGCTGTCATTTCTATTGGGGATACCCGCCTCAAGCCCCAGCCCGGCTCCTTCTGTGCCGTGGAGCGGGAATGGAAGACCGGCGATGTCATTCAGCTGACCTTGCCCATGGTGCTCCGCACCGAAACACGCTACAACGACGCCGTGTCGATTCTGCGCGGGCCCCTCTATTATTCCCTCAAGATCGAGGAAGAATGGAAAGAATTCAAGCGTCATCATGACACCCTGCCGGTGATTGACTGGGAAATCTACCCCAAATCAGCCTGGAACTATGGCTTGATCCTGGACCGGACCAATCCCGATCTCTCGATTCAAGTCGAAACCCAAGCCATCGGCGAAAAGCCCTTCGCGACGGCTACGGCCCCGGTGGTATTAAAGGTGAAGGGGAAAAAGATTCCCGCTTGGGGCCTGGTGAACAATTCCGCCGGCCCCGCGCCCATCAGCCCGGTGAAATCCGAGGAAGCGGTGGAAGAATTAACGCTGATTCCATACGGCAGTACCCGCTTGCGCATCACCGAATTCCCTACAATCTCAGAATAAAACCAACCCAAGCCAATGGCTTGGGTTGAGAAAACCGATGGATAGGGCGGGTATGCCCTATCCACCGTTATTTTTACCCATGGTGCGTCTGCCCTACCGGGAAGAATGAACCAATCCTCGAATGAAAGACGAAAGGAAATACCCCCATGAAGAAAATCCCATCTCTTTATCTCCTCGCGCTGATTTTGATCCTTGGCGCGACGGCTCACGCCATCCCCCGGCCTGAGTACCCCCTGCCGCAATTCGAGCGTGCCCAATGGCTTAATCTCAACGGGACCTGGGACTATGCGGAAACCAACGACGATTCCCAGTCATTCCTGGGGCAGGAGGCTTATCCAGAAGAAATCGTGGTGCCGTTTTGCCGTGAAAGTGAACTGTCCGGCCTGAGCCGTACCGGCTTCATGAAAAACGCCTGGTACCGCCGCGAATTCGTCGTGCCCAGCGATTGGCAGGCTGAACGCATCTTCCTGCACATTGGTGCTTGTGACTGGTTTACCACCGTGTGGGTGAACGATGTTCAGATCGGGACCCACCGGGGCGGCTACAGCCACTTTGCTTTTGAAATCACCAAGGCACTGAAGCCGGGTGCGAACACGGTGACCATCCACGCCTTCGATGATTCCGCTGGCGGCTTGCAACCCCTGGGGAAGCAATCCCGCCAAGAAAAAAGCGCTGGAATTTTCTATACCCGCACCACCGGGATCTGGCAAACGGTCTGGCTGGAAGGCACTCACTCGGCCTATGTCGCCGATTTCCAACTTACACCAGATATCACCAAGGCCCAGGTACGGATTCAGGCGGATGTCGTCGATCCCCTCCAGAATTTAACCCTTACCGCTACCGCCTTCGCGGATGGGCGGGTGGTCGGCAAGGCCTCCACCCCGGTGACTTGGCGCAATACCTACCTGACCTTGGACCTGAGCCTGAAACGCCTTTGGACGGTGGAAGACCCCTTTCTCTACGATCTTAAACTGACCCTGCAAGATGGGGAGCAGGTCTTGGATGAAATCAGCAGTTACTTCGGGCTCCGCTCGGTGCATATTCAAGGGGGGGCCATCCTGATTAACGGCGAGCCGGTGTTCCAGCGTCTGGTGCTGGATCAGGGCTTCTATCCCGACGGGATCTGGACCGCCCCCAGCGATGCCGCGCTCAAGGGCGATATCGAACTTTCCAAGGCGGTTGGTTTCAACGGCGCGCGGTTGCACCAAAAAGTGTTCGAACCTCGCTTCCTCTACTGGGCGGATAAACTGGGCTACCTGGTCTGGGGCGAATATCCCAGTTACGGTGCGGATTATCACAACCCCATCGTCAACATGCCCTACATGCAGGAATGGGTGGAGATCGTTCGCCGGGACCGCAACCATCCTTCGGTCATTGGCTGGTGTGCCTTTAATGAAACACCGGATTCGGCTGGAGAATTGCAGAACGCCGTGGTCGCCTTGACCCGTGCCCTCGATCCATCCCGTCCTGTTCTGGATACGAGTGGCTGGGTGCATAGCCTGCCTGACCCCGAACTCTCGGATGCCCACGACTACAACCAGAATCCCGAAAGTTTGAAGCAATATTGGATGGATTATTTCAAATCCACCGGGCTTCCCCAACGCTATGGCGCCAAACAATTAGGAATTCCCTTCTTTATCAGCGAATTTGGCGGAATTGGCTGGTTTGAGCGGCAGGATAACGCTTCTTGGGGCTATGGCAACAATCCCAAGACGCTGGAAGAGTTCTACGCCCGCTTCAAGGGACTGGTGGATGCTCTGATGGATAACCCCAACCTCTTTGGATTCTGCTATACCCAGTTGACGGATATCGAGCAGGAAAAGAACGGAGTCTATTACTATAACCGGCAGCCCAAGTTCGATGCAGCCCTTCTCCGTGAGATCATGGGGCGGCCTGCGGCCTACGAGCAGCGGCCTCCGCTCACCGTCGCGGTGCCCCAGGAAGAGACGTGGCAAGTCCTGGTGGGGTCCGCCATTGACGCCGCTTTGGCGAAAACTTGGACATACACGACAACTCAGCCCGGCGACGGATGGATGAACGCCAACTTCGACGTCAGTGGCTGGGAAACCGGCCGAGGCGGTTTTGGCAAGAAGGATGGAGCGGAAAAGTGGATTCATACTCCGTGGAATACCAGGGATATTTGGCTGCGGCAGGAATTCACCTACTCGGGCGAATCCATCCAGCGCGCGGTTTTGGCGATCCATTATGACAATGCCACAGAAATCTACCTGAATGGCGAAAAAATCTGGTCCCGCTCCCGTTGGAACGATGGCTATCAGCCCTTCGACCTGACGGAGATTATGCAAAAGCATCTCAAAAAGGGCACGAACACCCTGGCGGTCCATACCCATCAGGATGACGGCGGCCAGTTTATCGATTTGGCCATCTTGCTTCAATAAACCAAGTCTTGAGCCAAGTCTTTAAGCAAAGTTTTTAGTCAAACTTTAAGCCAAATCGTGTGCGCTTGGGTTTGTTGGATGTATTCCAAGCAGGGAAGGGGAGGCACTCCGTCTCCCCTTCCATCTCTTCGATGAAACGTGGCTGCATGTCCCCATTTGACGCTTCCATCGAGAAATTTCGGAGGATGAATCTACAGGGTGGGCTTAAATGCCAATAGAAGTCGGGCAACCCATTCCATGCTATACACCAAACCCAGGCATGGTTCACAGAAAAACCCGCCCAGCGTATCGCCCAGTGGTCCATCCATTTTTTTTAGGGGAAAAAAAGGATTCCCCCCTGGACTATCCAGAGAACGGCCTTTCAGGCCAAACAAAATGGAATTAGAATCCATGAACGCTGAAAGCGTGTCCCTGGATAGCGAAGCGGATGGAACGCTGATGCGCATGAACCAGGCTGAACCAACGGACACCGCCGTCTCCCCCAAAGCCCCATCCTATAACAACTACCCACTGTCCACTATCCACTGCTTTTTCCCATATATCTTTCTCTCCCCAATTCGCTGCCCCTTGACGACGAAAATCCCCGAAAGATAATAATTGGTTGCTATATTTATGCACGCTCTGGCCGTGAGGGTTTGGCTCACAGGCCTTTTTTGTGTAGGCGATCAGCGGAAAGCGAAGAAAAAGTGGCTGAAAAATCATTGGCATCCATTATCCTAGCGGCAGGGGCGGGAACCCGTCTCCGTTCCAATCACCCCAAGGCGATCCACCGTGTTTGCGGTCGTCCCATGATTGTTCATATTCTTCGGACCATCGACAGTCTTGTCGATGATAAGCAAGTGGTCATTGTCGGCTTTGCCCATGAGATTATGAAAGAAGCCCTGGCGGATTACCCGGTCGAATTTGCTTATCAGGAAAAACAAATGGGGACAGGCCACGCGATTATGTGCGCCAAGCCGCTCTTGGAGAAATTCACGGGGGATGTCCTGGTTCTCGTCGGCGATGCTCCTCTTCTCACCCGGAACACCGTGGAAAAACTGATCGAGCGGCACCGTCACATGGATGCCTCTTGTACTGTCCTGACTACCAAAATGAAGAAGCCGGATGGGTATGGCCGAATTCTCCGCAACCAGGATGGTTCGGTCTTGTCCATCGTTGAGGATAAGGACGCGAATATTTACGAAAAGAAAGTCAACGAGATCAATACGGGTATTTATGTTTTTGATTCTCCCAGCCTGTTCAGTGCGCTGGAAAAAGTGGAACCCGCCAATCAGCAGAACGAGTATTATCTTACCGATGTGATTCATATCATGGTCAAAGAGAAAAAGCGGGTGGATGCCTATGTGACGACCGATTCCGCCGAAACCATGGGGATCAACAACCGTATTCAATTCGCCAAAGCCGAGCGGATTATGCGCGACCGCATTCTTTACCGTCTCATGCTGAATGGGGTCACGATTGTCGATCCTTCCAGCACATTTATCGATGACAATGTCGAAATCGGGATGGATACGATCATTCAGCCCAATACGTTTATTCAAGGGAAAACGGTGATTGGGGCAGGGTGTGAAATTGGACCTTTGACCCAGATCGAGGATTCGCATATCGGCGAAGGGTGCCGCATCAATAGTTCCTATCTACGGGGGTGCATGATTCCTCCCGAAATGAGTATTGGACCGTTTGCGAACCTGCAGCATGGCGAAGTGGTCTGTGCCGGATCGTCCACCCGGCGGCTTCCTCCCAATCATCCAAACTCAAAGAAATAACGAATATTCTAAAAAAATCAATTTCCTCCGGAGGAAAAAATGAAACGAGTTGATGTATTACTGCGTAAACGAGAGGCGACTGGCAAAGGACCGGCTCGCTCTGCTCGTCGTGAGGGCCGGATTCCCGGTGTTATTTACGGCGGTGGCAAGGATCCCGTGTCTGTGACAGTTGACCGCCAAGTCATTTCAAAATCCCTGCAAAAACATGGGATGAGTGAAAATGTTCTTGTGAATATGATTTTTGAAGGCGAAGAAGGCGTTTCTGAATTGGGTTTGATCCGCGATACCCAACACGATCCTCTCACCGGGGTGTTGGACCATCTGGACTTCTTGCGTGTCAAAACCGATAAAAAAATCAAAACCGCGGTCGCCGTTGTCTTGGTTGGCAACCCCGCTGGCGCCAGGGATGGCGGGATCCTCGAACAACTTTTGCGAGAAGTCGAGATCGAATGTTTCCCCTTGGATATCCCCGAATCCTTCCAAGTGGATGTCACCGGCTTGGGCTTGGGCGATTCCATTCATATCAGTGATGTTCCCATTCCCGAAACGTACACCATGCTGACCCCCACTGATCGTGCCTTGGCTTTGGTGGAAGTGCCTCGTGTCGCTTCAGGAACTGGGGAAGCGGGCGCGGATGCCGCGAAACCTCAAGCCTAACCCTCACCGTGTGGTGCATCATTGGATTAGGGAATCCCGGACCGGATTACGACGCGACCCGGCATAATGTCGGTTTCGATTTGATCGATCTGCTTTCATCCCGTTGGCGTATCCCCGTGAAGACCAAAAATCCGATCTTCTTGTTCGGTTCGGGAAACTTCAAAAGTACCCCTGTGCTCTTGGTCAAACCCATGACCTTTATGAATCGCTCTGGGGATGCCTATCGCCGGTTGCTTCTGGATCCAGAAGTCACCCCGGCTGAAACAATCGTCGTGCTCGATGACTTGCATCTTCCCTTGGGGCGCTTGCGTCTGCGTGCGAAAGGCGGAAACGGGGGCCACAACGGCCTCGACTCCATCATTCGCTCCGCAGGCACCAATGCGATTCCCCGCATACGAATTGGGATCGATGGAACCGAAGAAGCGTGGGAAGAATTTGTTCTCAAGCCTTTTCGGAAAGAAGAGAGAGTGATAATCGACGAAGCGTTGGTTCGTGCGGCGGAAGCCGTCGAAATGGCCCTGATTCGGGACTTTGAAACGGCCATGAACCGTTTTAACTAATCTTCCTCGGTTGCATGCCTGACGGCCTTTTTCTTCCTGCCAGGGATTCCAGTTTTAAATTTGGTGTGTAGAAGCCATCTGGGTGGATGCAGGTAAAACATTTATGGAAGTATGAGGAAAAAGATATGGATTTGTTAACAAGCTTAGCAGGAGTAATGTCTCTCGTGGGGCTAGGTGTCGTCGTTTGGTTAGCCAAGGACGTAATTTCCCGCGATCCAGGCAACGAAAGAATGCAGGAAATCTCCTCCATGGTGCAGGAGGGGGCTCGGGCGTTTCTGAAACGGGAATACACCTGGGTATCCATCTTCGTGGTTGTCATCTTTATCCTGATCTCGATCGTGGGTGTTGTCAAACCGGATCTGGGTCTGGGCTGGCAAACCGCGGTTGCTTTTGCGTTCGGGGCGATCATGTCCGCCATCGCTGGTTACATCGGCATGTCGATCGCGACTCGCGCCAACTGCCGTACCGCGCAAGCAGCGGCTACGGGCCATAAAGAAGGCGGCAAGGAAGGCGGGCTCAAAAAGGCGTTGGGCGTGGCGGTTTCTGGTGGCGCGGTCATGGGGATGTCCGTCAGCGGTCTGGCTCTGCTGGGCTGCGTGGTTGTGTATTACCTGACCGGCAAAATGGTTGCCAATCCCGAAGATTATGTGTCCCGGATGATTATCACCAACGGGTACGCCATGGGCGCCAGTTTGATGGCTCTTTTTGCTCGGAGCGGCGGTGGGATCTTCACCAAGGGCGCGGACATGGGCGCGGACCTGGTTGGGAAGGTTGAAGCCGGGATTCCTGAAGACGACCCGCGCAACCCTGCCGTGATCGCGGATAATGTCGGCGACAACGTCGGCGACGTCGCGGGCTTGGGTGCGGACTTGTTTGAGTCCTATGTTGAATCTGTGATCGCTTCGATGGCGATTGCCGCTTCCATTGTTCTTTATGCGACCACTACTGGTGCCGAAGCGCCTCTCTTCCTCCTTTCGATTCCTTTCGGGATCGCGGCGGTCGGGATGGTGGGCTCCATTCTGGGCGTTTTCTACGTCAAAAAATTCGGTTCTTCCAATCCCCAGTCCGCGCTGATGATGGGAACCTATGTCGCAGGAATCGTGGCCATTATTCTGACTGCGGTCATCGTGGCTGTCTATGGCAATTCCTGGACCAACACCATGGGCCAAACCTATACCAAATGGGCACCCTTCTGGGTGAACGTGATCGGCGTGGTTTCGGGGATGGTCGTTGGTTTCATATCCGAATATTACACTTCTTCCAAATTCAAACCAGTTAAAAAACTGGCGGAAAATTCGCAGAGTGGTCCCGCGATTACCGTAACCGATGGGCTCGCTGTGGGGATGGATAGTACCGCGATTCCGGTTATTGTCCTCGCCCTGGCGATTCTTCTCTCCTACTGGTTAGCTGGCTTCTACGGCGTCGCGTTGGCGGCTCTGGGAATGTTGGCTACAACCGGGATGGTCGTTAGCGTGGATGCCTATGGCCCCATCGCCGATAACGCCGGCGGGATTGCCGAAATGGCCGAACTGGATCCTCACGTTCGTGAAATTACCGACAACCTGGACTCGGTTGGGAACACCACCGCCGCGATCGGCAAAGGCTTCGCGATTGGTTCCGCCGCTTTCGCCGCGCTGGGGTTGGTTTCCGCGTTCTTGGTTTCCGCCAAGATCGATGAAGCCCATGTCAGTTTGATCAACGTGAATGTCATCGCGGGTCTGTTAATCGGTGGGATGCTGCCCTACTTCTTCTCCGCCAAATTGTTCCGCGCGGTTTCGAATGCCGCTTACAAGATGATCGAAGAAGTTCGCCGTCAGTTCAAGGAAATCCCTGGCCTGATGGAAGGGAAAGCCAAACCGGATTCTGCCCGTTGCGTCTCCATCTCCACCCAAGGCGCGATTCAGGGGATGCTGCTTCCTGGTTTGATCGCCATTCTGGTTCCGCCTGTGATCGGGTTTACCCTGGGCGCTCCCGCCTTGGCTGGCCTCCTGATCGGGACCCTGATTTCCGGCTTGATGCTGGGTATCTTCGCCGCCAATAGTGGTGGTGCGATGGATAACGCCAAAAAGTACATCGAAGAAGGCCACTTTGGCGGAAAAGGCTCTGCCACCCACAAAGCTGCCGTCGTTGGGGATACCGTTGGCGATCCGCTGAAAGATACTGTTGGGCCCTCCATCAATATCCTTATCAAGTTGATGGCGGTTATCTCCTTGGTTCTGGCTCCTCTCTTTACTTGATGCATTGAGAAGACAATAAGATAATATACCGGGCAGGGTTTCGATCCTGCCCGGTTTTGTTTTATGCGCGCCCGGCCGGGCATATCGACTTGGAGGGGAAGCGTCCTCTGCAAGGCTCGGTGAGCTGTTGATGCAGCGGGCGGGGCAGACCTGGAAGGGAAATCGAGGGCACTCACGCAGGCCTACGACGACAGCATTCAACCC
>JAVFAP010000113.1:0-9294 GCA_034002445.1 bacterium
GAAAGGCGCATTCCAAAGAAAAAATAGCAAACTGGGTAAGGAGATGGCTCTTGTATAGAGTCAGGGGGGAAAATTTGGTAAAGTGAAGGCGATGCTATCCTCAATAGCAAACGCCGCTCAGGCGTACAAGAATAGAGAAACAGAGAAAAGGAGACAGGGAATGAGTGAAGAGAAAAAAGTATTTTCCCGCCGCGATTTCGGTAAAGGCGCGATTATTGGGGCTTCTGCTATTGCCAGTTTTGGTATCCCCCGCATGGGTCATGCGGCTGAAAAAATGAAAATTGGTGTCATTGGCTGTGGCGGCCGCGGAACCGGAGCCGTCCAGAACGCCATCCAAGCCAATCCGAACGTCGTCCTGGTGGCTGCCGGGGACTTTTGGGAAGAACGCGCCAAAGGGTGTGTCGAAGGCCTGAAGAATAACGAAAACCTGAAGAACAACGTCAGCCCGGATGTCGCGTTTTACGGGGGTCTGGATAACTACAAAAAAGTGCTGGAACACGACATGGATTACGTGATCCTCGCCACCCCTCCCGGATTCCGTCCCGTCCACTTTGAAGCCGTTGTGGAAGCCAAGAAGAACTGCTTCTGCGAAAAACCCATTGCGACCGATCCGAACGGCACCCGCCGCTTCATGGCCGCCGCGAAGAAATCCGAACAGTTGAAGTTGCACATCGTCGCCGGGACGCAACGCCGGCACGATCCCGCCTACCAAGGCACCATCCAGATGATCCATGATGGCGCGTTCGGCGAAGTCGTCGCCGGTCGGGCCTATTGGAATGGTGGGCTGCCCCACGCACGCGACCGTCGTGAAGGCCAGAAGGACCTGGATTATCAACTGTATAATTGGTACAACTTCTGCTGGATTTGCGGCGACAACATCGTCGAGCAGCACGTCCACAACCTGGACATCATGAACTGGGCCATCGGCGCGCATCCGATATCCGTTATCGCATCCGGCGGCCGGGCCTGGAAGACTCCAGAAGAAAAATACGGGAACATCTGGGATAATTTCTCCTGCGATTACGAATATCCCAATGGTGTCCATGTCATGAGTTTCAGCCGGCATTGGGGCCGTTCGTACTCGGAAGTATCCGAGCGTATCTTCGGCAGCAATCGCGATTTCCGTGGCGGGATCACAAACTGCGCCGATCTCGCCCAGGGCGGCGGCAATCCCTATGTGCTGGAACACAAAAATCTGCAAGACAGCATCACCGGCGAAGGTAAGTACTGGAACGAAGCGATGCAGGTTGCGGAATCGGTCTTTACTGCGATCATGGGCCGTATGGCTGCTTACACAGGGAAGAAATACACCTGGGAAGAAGCCTTGAACGAAGATCTCTCCATCGTTCCTGAAAACATGAGCGAAGACATGACTCTGCCTGTGGCGCCGATTCCGGTTCCGGCCAACTAAGGACAGAATCATCAAAAAAAATTAGGGGCATGGTTTCCATGCCCCGTTTTTTCAACGGGTCCAACCTATCGGCGGCACACCCAGACCGCATAGCCAATCCCGAAAACCACCAGGACCGCTCCCACAGCCTGGCTGAGTGAAAGAATCTCCCCCAACAGAAGAAACGCGAAAAAGACGCCGCAGACCGGCTGAAAGGTCAGGCTCAGCGAGACCGTCGAAGCCATCAAACGCTTGAGAGCCTGAAAATAAAGCAATTGCGGCAGGCCTGTCCCAATGACACCTAAAAAAACGATCCCCTTCCAGGCTTGAAGAGAGATCTTCGGAAATTCACCCCACGTGCCCTGAACCAGGGAAATCGAACCCAGGGTGATGCTGGCAAAGACCAGCACAAAAAAGACTGAGTAAATCGGATTGACATCTTCTGTCAGCGGTTTGCCCAAAACCGTATAAAAACTCCAGGCGAACACCGCGCAGAAAAGCAAGAAATCACCGAACAGCGCCGAACCGAAATGAAACTCGACATGGGAAATATGCCGTGACAGCACAAACCACATTCCCATGCAGGCGATGAACAAGCCCGCCACCATGCGCCGGGTGGGCTGTTCTTTTAAAAGCCAGACCGATAACACCATCGCCACCAACGACTCGATGGACAAGATCAAGGAGGCGTTGGACGCGGTGGAGAAGTGGGTTCCCGTCAATTCGGCCATCATGGCGAGGGGAGCGGAAACCATCCCCACCATGAGACCCAAGCGCCATTTGGCGGGCGTCCATCGCTGGGATCCCCGGTACATCAGAAAAAAGGGGAGAAGAAACAGCCAACCCAAGGTGGTCCGGGCGAAGGCCAGCAGGATGGGATCCATCGCTTGATTCAACACCAATTTATTGACGGCAAATGTCGTACCAAACATCACTTGGGAAAGCAAAAGAAGGGTCATCCCCACAATGCGATTGTGAATCAGAGTGGGAGCGGATGGATTGGGTTCGGGGGCAGCGTTCAAGGGAGGTCTCTTTACAGATAGGGTATGGACGCGGTGCAGGCAAATCCGCAACCGGGAACGGCTGATATTGTATTCCCGGCGCCCATAAATATGAGGGCCCCATCCAAAAATGAGGCCCTCATGGATGGTTTTGTTAGGAGAGAACCTAGAGCGGCTTGATACGCATGCCTTGGAATTGAATCTTGGCGTTCTTGCGCCCCGCCGTCAGCATGTCCAAGGCAATACTCCCGTTAGCCTCTTTGGTTTGTTTGTATTTCGCGGCGACTCGGCCATTGACCACCACCACGGTCTCGCCACCCTGGCAGATAATCTGCACCGGGTACCAGTAGTCATTCCCTACGTGCTTTTGATTGGCCGGAACCAGGCCGGTGATGCTGCCAGTGTACTCGTCCAGATCGTCATCATTGGCTTGGGTAACCCGGTACCCCGGCTCCGCCGTCCCCCGCCAACGGTAGTAGATTCCGTTTTCGGTCCGGCGATCGGTTTTGACATACGTCCATAGTTCAAAGTTTTCGTACCGGTTTGTATTGATCAAGTAGCCATCGCCCTTGCGGACCGTCAGCACACCATCGTTAATTTCAAAGTCGGTCTCGCCGATGGCATGCCAGCCTGCCAAGGTGTCTCCGTTCAATAGCGGAATCCAGAGGGATTCATCATCCCACCCCAAATCCTTGATGCGGATGTTGCGGTACCACACCCGGTCCTGGTGATCCTGGATGGCGATATAGCCAAACTTGGTCCGGTATTTGGAACGCTCATGGGTGGTGACATCCTTGTCCAGAACCGTGGTCCCATTCAGCACCACATGCAGACGGGGCCAGATAAATGTAATCTCGTAGGATTGCCATTCGGTATGGGGTTTACAGGCATTGACCGATGGCGCGAAGACATCGTAGAGTGAGCCGCAGGTATCCGCGACCAATTTCTTGCCATAATCGTCCTTGACTTGAATCTCCCCGCCAACCCGCGATTCGCGGCCATGATCCGGGCAATGGATGTAGATTCCATTGTTGCCATTTTTGGAAATTTTAAACTCCAGACGTAGGATGAAATTCTCGTATTTTTTCAGGGTTTGGATCCGGTTGCCTCCCGTGCCATAGCAGGTCAGTGCCCCATCTTCGATCCCAAACGCCTCTTTATTCCCTGTAATTTTCCATCCAGACAGATCGGTCCCATCAAAGAGTGAAACAAATCCATCACTTTTTTCTTCCTCTGTCAACGCCATCCCGTTCAGGGCAAAACCAGACCAGACCAGAAGGATCGACACAATCCAAATAAACGCACTCACTTTCTTCCCCATCCTATCAGGCTCCTTTCATAGTGAAATCGCTTTATTTTCTGACTAATTTTGAGAAAGTACAATACTTCCACTGCTTGAAACTCTAATTTTCTGAGCCATTTTGAACGATTTTGATTTATTTCTGCGGGATTGCGTGGCCCTGAGGTTCATCCCCCATCCCTCGGTTCAAAACGGGAGGCAAATCGAGAAACCCAGCAATTGCCAACGGAACAGGAGGAGGCCGGCATTCATCCGTGCTTTGGATTGTGATGTGTGAAAAAAAGGGGTACACTTCCTGTTCTGTTCCAGAGGGATGGGGAAGACTGTTAAACAAAGGGAAAAACCATGCGCTATTTAGAATTTGAAAAACCCCTGCGGGAAATCGAATCCCAAATTGAGCAGTTGGAGGCGTATGCCCGCTCAAGGAATATCGATCTCTCCGGTGAAATTAAACCGCTGCGGGACAAGCTGAACGCGATGCTGGACGAGATTTTTACTCATCTAACGCCGTGGCAGCGGGTCCAATTGGCTCGCCACCCGGATCGCCCCTATTGCTTGGATTATATTCAAATGATCGGAGAGGATTTCATCGAACTGCACGGCGACCGTTGTATCGGTGACGATGAGGCGATTGTCTCGGGAATCTGCTCGATCGAAGGGCAATCGGTTGCGGTTGTCGGTCATCAGAAAGGGCGGGATACCGAGGAGAATATTCGCCGCAATTTTGGGATGCCCAATCCCGAAGGATTCCGCAAGGCCCGGCGCGTGATGGACACCGCCGCGCGGTTCAAAATGCCCATCATTACTTTCATCGACTCTCCCGGCGCCTTCCCCGGTATTGGGGCCGAAGAACGGGGGCAGCATTTGATCATTGCCGAGAACCTGGAATTCATGGCGCAATTGCCGGTCCCCGTCATCTGTGTGGTAATCGGAGAAGGAGGCAGCGGCGGCGCCCTGGCGATCGGTGTGGGCAACCGGGTGTTGATGCTGGAAAATGGATACTATGCCGTCTGCACACCCGAAGCGTGCGCGGCGATAATTTTACGCGACCGGACCAAAGCCTCCACGGTTTCGGGCACCATGCGGATTGTGGCGCAGGACCTAAAAGAATTGGGGCTCATTGACGAAATCATCCCCGAACCACTGGGTGGGGCCCACCGCAATCCGAAAAAAACGGCGGAAAGTGTCAAGGAAGCGGTGTTACGTCATCTCGGGGAATTAAATCTTTTGGATCAAGATAGCCTGGTAACCCATCGCTACAACCGCTTCCGGGATATGGGAGTCTTTTATGAGGTGAAATCCCCTGGGATCTTGCCCTTGTCGTGAATCAGCCTTTTCGGATGTTCCCCTGGTTCACCTCGCCTACTGGAATACAATGGAAGGATGCGGTACTGTTTGCCTGAATTCAAACCCAGCTATAACCCAGATGCAACATACAATCGCCGTCCTTCCTTTATCGGATGAAGACGCTCGAAAGCGCGCAGGAATGACGGCCAAGAGAGGATCAATCAGACATTTTTGAGTTGGCAGCATGAGAAAGAAAAAAGACGAAAAAGCAAATCCCAATAAAGACGCCGAGTCCAAAACGACCAAGACCAAGCCGGAGAAAAAAACCGCTTCGTCAAAACCGAAAACAAGCAGCGATCGCCGTTCCAAGCCGAAATCCGATGCAGATCAAAAGGCGTCTCGCCCATCCGGGAAAGCCACACCGGCGCCAGAATCAGTCCCCACTCCGGCGGAGACCCGCATCGATGACACATACGATATCAATGAGGATGCTGTCGTGGTAAAGTCTGCGAAATCTCAAAAAGCCCGGGAAGAATTTCCCCTGCTTCCCTTGCGGGATGTGGTGATTTTCCCTGGCATGATCATTCCTCTGTTTGTAGGTCGGCCCAAGTCGGTGGCTGCCCTGGAAGCGGGGATGCAGGGAGACAAGCGCATTGTCTTGGTCGCGCAAAAAAAGATGGATATCGACGAGCCCATGCCGAACGATCTCTACGATGTGGGCACCATCATCAGTGTCTTGCAGCTGCTCAAATTGCCGGATGGGTCGATCAAAGTCTTGATCGAGGGCATTCAACGCGTTCAAATCGAACGCTATACCGGGCAGGACCCATTCTTCATTGTCGAAACCTCCGTGTTGGAAGAAAATGTGGAGAACGGATCGGATGTCCAAGCCCTGATGCGCCATGTCCGAGACGCATTTGAATCGTATGTCAAACTGAACCGAAAAATCCCTCAAGAAACCCTCATTTCTATCATGAATCTAGAAGATCCCGGGCGGCTGGGGGATAGCATCGCGGCCCATCTCACCATTAAAGTTGCCGACAAGCAGCGCCTGCTTGCCAGTTCCAGCCCATCCTCGCGGTTGCGGCTTTTATCCAAAATTCTCGCCAGCGAATTGGAGATTCTGGAGTTAGAACAGAAACTTAAGGGCGAAGTGCGCAAGCAGATGGAGCAATCGCAAAAAGAATACTATCTGCACGAGCAGATCAAGGCGATCCAGCGTGAGTTGGGCAAAGACAACGATGGCAACGAGGACTGGGAGAAATACCGTTCGAAGATCAAACGTGCCAAAATGAGCAAAGAGGCCGAAACCAAGGCGATGGAAGAATTGGAACGCCTGGCCGGGATGGCGCCGCTTTCGCCAGAAGCAACGGTAGTGCGGAATTATCTGGATTGGCTCTGCGAACTGCCGTGGGCAAAATCCACTCCAGACCGCCACGATATCAAAAAGGCCGAACAGATTTTGGAAGAAGATCACTACGGTTTGGCCAAACCCAAGGAACGGATTCTGGAGTTTTTGGCTGTCCACAAACTCAAGAAAACCCTGAAG
The DNA here is from genome assembly GCA_034002445.1 of bacterium. Classification (GTDB taxonomy): domain Bacteria; phylum Hinthialibacterota; class Hinthialibacteria; order Hinthialibacterales; family Hinthialibacteraceae; genus JAVFAP01. The sequence continues at coordinate 6,528 of JAVFAP010000113.1, forward strand.
GGCCCCATCCTTTGCTTTGTCGGCCCGCCGGGTGTCGGGAAAACCTCCCTGGGCCGTTCGATCGCTGGTTCGCTGGGCCGGAAGTTTGTCCGTATCTCCCTCGGCGGAGTGCGGGATGAAGCGGAAATCCGGGGCCATCGCCGCACCTACATCGGTTCCATGCCTGGCCGCATCATCCAATCACTCAAGAAATGCAAATCCAACAATCCCGTCTTTCTGCTGGATGAAATTGATAAGATGAGCATGGATTTCCGAGGTGACCCTTCCTCAGCACTGCTGGAGGTACTGGACCCAGAGCAGAACGCCACATTCAGCGATCACTATCTGGAGGTGGAGTTCGACCTCAGTAATGTCATGTTCATCGCGACCGCCAATGTCACCCATACCATTCCAGCGGCGCTGCATGACCGCATGGAGATCATCGAAATCCCCAGCTATACCGAAGAAGACAAGGTGCATATCGCCCAGGACTTTTTGGTTCCCAAACAATTGAAGAACCATGGCCTGATCCGCTTCAAGCCCGAGTTTAACCGGGAGTCGTTGCAGCAGATCATTCGTGATTACACGCGGGAAGCGGGCGTTCGCAACCTGGAGCGGGAGATCGCCTCGGTATGCCGTAAACTGGCACGCAAGGCGACGACCGATGGTCTGAAAAAGAACATGGAAATCACTGCTGAGATTGTAAACGAATTTCTGGGGATCCCCAAATTCCGGGAAACGCAATTCAGCAAGGAAAATGGGATCGGGTCCGCGACAGGATTGGCCGTCACTAGCGTGGGCGGAGAAATCCTCAACACCGAAGTAATGATCATGGAAGGGACCGGCCAGCTGATCCTGACGGGGAAATTAGGCGAAGTAATGCAGGAATCCGCCAAGGCGGCCCTCAGTTTTGCCCGCACCCGGGCCCGCCTGCTGAACCTGGCCCGCGATTTTTACAAACGGTTTGACATTCACATCCACGTGCCAGAGGGTGCGATTCCCAAAGATGGCCCGTCCGCGGGGATCACCATCGCCACCTCTCTGATCTCCGCACTAACCGGACGCCCGGTTGCGGACAACCTGGCCATGACGGGAGAATTGACCCTGCGTGGTCGTGTCTTGGCAATTGGTGGGGTGAAAGAAAAAGTATTGGCCGCACACCGTGCCGATATCACTCGGGTTATTCTGCCCGACGACAACCGCAAGGACGTGCCGGATATCCCGGACAATGTGTTGGAAAAAATGGAAATCCATTTTGTCAAAACAATGGATGAAGTCCTGGCCATCGCGTTGCCGGAAGAGATCCAATAAATGCGGATCGTAAAAAACCCATCGGGGGGGTGGACTTGCAAGTCCACCCCCGATTTTTTTGAATTGATGACTGAAGAAGAGACACCCCGTCAGGGTTCGAACACGCTCCATTCCTGGACAGACGCGCTATTGCTAATCTCGATGGCTTGAGGGAAACGCCACGTGTGGCCATCCCCCGTGGTTAAACTGAAGGAATAGGTTCCCGGCGTGATGGTGGAGGGGATTTCGCCTGTAATCGTCTGGCAGTCCACACGGGTTACACTTTGCAGAGCCCAATCCTGCAGTCGGGCCTGGTAGCCATTTTGCATGACAAAACCCTGGCCAGATGCCCTGAAGATGTAGGGGGGAGAATCCACCGCCAGATCGATGCGGGACGGAGCGAAACTGGCCAGGCCTTGGCTTGCCGCGGATTTTCCGGCGAACCATCGGAGACTGTTACGCAAAATAGTTTGGGCCGCGATCTGGCTCATGGTTTCCAGGGGAAAAGCCAGGAAGACACTGCGGTAGGTACAAGTATCCATCGTGACTCCCACCCGCCGCAAGGTGTTGCTATTGGCATAAAACGCTGGTTGCGCTTCTGGGCGCACCAGGCGTAGATCATCGACCAGGTTTTCGATCGCGGAGGGAAAGACCAGGGAAGTCGAGATAAACGCGTTCCCCACTGGATTCCCCGAAATCCCCGTGATCGATTGGGCCGCGGCATCGCGGGTGCGCAGTTCCACCCCCAAGGTTTCGCGCGAGAACATAGCACTTTCCTTGTCATCCAAATAGTCCTGTCCCGAAAGTAACAGGTTCCCACCCTCCGCCAGATAGCGCTGCAGATCGGTCTCAAACAGATGCCGGCTATTGAAATCGAGGATATAACTCATACTCGTCTTATCCGTGTACTCATTCAACGACTTGGCGCTCAGAAACCAGATCACGGTGTCAAACGGCCGCATCACATCGGCGACCGGGTACGCTCCCTGGGCTTTGACATCCCAGGTTGCATAAGAAAACCCTTGCGTATCCAACGCCATCTGATAGAAGGTCTGGAACGAAAGGCCGCTGTCATCATCAACCAGCAGAATATCTGCGGACCCGATCGGAGGGCGTTGAAACGCAATCCAGTATTGCAAGCGGTATTCCCGGCCGGTGGTTTGGTTAAAGAGCAACAGTTCGCCATCCATCTCATCCTCATTAGGAATTGCGATGACATTGAGATCAACCCGCACATCGGCCCGGGCACCCGGCGCCAACATCAATGTGGATGGGGTAACCTCTATTGAAATCCCATCTGCAAGAGTCAGGGGGATCCATTGGTAGGTACAAGAGATGGGCGAAGTATTGATCACTGTAGTCCAGACTGTTTGGGTTTGCGGGGCCGTCCATACCCGTTTTCCAAAGTTAAGCACCGCAGGTAGTGCGAGAGTATCCACTTGCTATGCCGCGTTCTCATACACCCGGCCAGCCCCCCGGAACAGCAAGTAGGCGATGG
>JAVFAP010000114.1:0-9273 GCA_034002445.1 bacterium
GCGATGGCGATGGCGATCTCGTTGACGCTCAGCGCTTCTTCGAGATCATCCGGCCTCATAACCAGGTCAAGGCCGTGTTCTACGGCCATTCCCATGTGTACCGTTATGATATGCTGGAAGATTTGGCGTTGATCAATCTGCCTTCGACGGCCTACAATTTCCGGGATACCGATCCCGTGGGCTGGGTTGAAGCCACCTTGTCGCCTACCCAGGGCGAATTTACCCTCCATGCCTCGGCAGGCTTTACCGGTACCAATGGCACGAAAGAAACCGTGGCCTGGCGCCAGGCCTGAGGAGTGGATCGGTTAGGTCGATGGTTTATGACGGAGCACCGTGGCCCGGCGGGATGGCGATTCTAACGAATTGTCCTCGCTGGGCTCCGTCGCGCTGGCTGGCGCGTTGGGATCTCCGGGCGGCCAGCGTAGCGAACTCAACACAGCTTTCCGTTGCGCGCTTTCAATCTCAAAAATCTTCTCCGCATTGTCTTGCAACCGGCTGCACAAAATCTTGATTACGATCTCGGCAATATCCGGCGACCGGCGGATCATTTGGCGCAGCCGGTGTTTATTAATCCGAATTAACTCGGCTTTCTCTTGAATCACAACCGTGGCCGAGCGGGGGGTATCCGAAAAGATGGCCAGTTCGCCTATCAACTCAATCGGGCGGACCTCGCGGATCAGCACGTTTTCATTGGGAGACTCTCGTTGCACCACTAACTTGCCCGAAAGCAGCAAATAGGCACACTCCCCCTTCTCCCCCTGTTTCATCAAGATCTCTCCTTTTTCGAGGATGATGAGATCTTCAGTTGATCCTTGCGTGTTCATACCCATGGCCCCTCCCTCCCATCGCGGTTCGATGGTTCTATTGTATAAAATGAAATTAAAAAAGATAGACTGTTTTATCCCTAAGTAAAACCGGGCGTGAGACGAACTCACGCCCGGTCCAAAGGGGTCGGAAGGGGTTAATACAGGGTCCAGTCCAGGACGGGGGTGATGATTTCAATACTCCCCAGCCGAGGTTCCGCCGCTTGCCAGTTGGCGGGATCGTTCCCAGAGCGATCAGTTGCGATGCGTTGCAACGAATACCCCGTGTTATTCGCGTCCACGGTCCAAGGGGCCTGGCTGAAATAGATGACTTCGTCCAGGATGGCCCAGGCGACGTCCGGCAGACCTTGATCGATTAATTGGGGCCGCTCGATCGCGATCCGTTCACTCACATTGCTGGACAGTTTGCCTGTGAAGGGCCCCATGAAGACCAGATTCGGATCACTGGGACTATACCGCTGCACAAAACTGGCCTTGGCGGCCGCGTCGCTGGGATCAAAGCCGGTAAGAACAATGAATCCTTGTGCGGGGACCAGGGTTTGCGCTGGGAAGGTAAAGGCGATATCTCCATCCATCCGCCAGGATCCATCGAAATTCCATAATGGAATTGCTTGCTCTGTTGGATTGAATAGTTCGATGTACTCGAACGGATTCTCCACTCCCACTGGGGCGGGGGTGTTGCCTTTGGGCGCGTACATGATCTCCGTCACGACCAACGACGCCAATCCCGATCCATTGGCCTGGTTGCGGCTGGGTGTCATGGGGTAAAAATACGGCGCTCCATCGGGATACCGGCCCCACGAGATGGCGGGCTCTTGGGCCTTGAAGCGGAACGCGTCCACCACCCGGTCGGTTCCTGGCCGTCCGGGCAAATACGAAAGAAACAGTTCTTCGCCATCCTTGCTCAGGCCGAATCCGCTCCCCACCGGGTTGTTGAAGGCGCTGATTTCATCAAACGAAAGGCGGCCTCCAGCGGGGATGGAGAGCGGAGTGATGGCCCAGCGTTTGAGATCGGTTAGATCATCGCTCAAGTACCAGCCACTCAGCGCAACCGCTTTGTCGGTGGGATTGTACAACTCGATCCAATCATTGGAGGGGTTGGAGGTATTGGCCATGATTTCATTGATGACCAGGCTTTGCACGGGCTCGGGATCGGCTTTTCCTGGCGAGCCTTTAATATACGTGCTCGGCCGCCAATTGCCGCCATAACTGAGAGAACCCTCTTCCGGGCGTTCCAGACCCAACAGGGTAGGAATAAGCGAATGCCCAGCGCCATCGGCCTCCACATACCAACCACGCCCATCGCTGTAAGTGAACGTGATGAGGACGGTATCGGTCATCAGGTTTTTCAGTTCCAGGCTTTCCCCCGAATTGGAAAGTTTTCCGTCATAGGGGCCCAGGATACGCACTGTATTCGGGATATTGTAGTAGAATCGTAAATCCGCGATCGCGGCGGGGGTGCCCGCCCCGGTCATCAGAATATATTCCCCTGGCGCCAGGCTGGTCCCGGTTGGGAAGGTGTAGGTGATGCCATTGGTAAACGCCACATTGGTGAGTGAGATCGCCTCGGTCGCGCTGGCGTTATGCAACTCGATGAATTCATACTCGGTCCCGTCGGCGGGATCGTACATCAATTCGGTAATCTGCAGGTTTTGCGCCAACCAATCGCGCTCGTTCAGCATGGGGTTGACTACGAATTCCCCTTCTGTCAGGGCGCTCCAGGCCGAACCGGTAAAAGTCCGCGCCGCGATCTTGGTGTTTTGGGTAATGGGCAGCGCTCCGCTGTAGGGAACCGCCGCGGGATGGATTGCGCCACCCGGCAAGCGGGGATCGGTTCCATCGGTCGTGTAGTAGATGGGTAAGGCCGGTGGGGTTGCCGGATCAACCGCTTCGGGTGTCAACAGGGTCAGCGCCAAACCAAAGACGACATCACTGCTGTTTGCGTTGGTTTGATGCACTTCAACCGCGATGCTATTGGTTCCCGTCTTGAAATATGCCGAAGGCAGGGTCACGGTGGGGTCATACGAGGCGTCCCCGACCGAACTGCTGGCAAAGGTGCCGTACGATACCGTGCCGGTTGGCACGCGCAAGCGGTGGACTTCTTTTCCATTGATATAGACGACGGCCCCATCATCGACAATCGTCTGCAATTCAAATTGGCCATTCTCGAAATTCGAGTTTGGATCCAATTCGAACTGGGTGCGGAAATAATAGGTCACGTTGCCGATTTTCAATGGCGTGTTTTTGGCTTCCGGCAGGGCATTGGTTTCAACATAGAAGAGTCCCTTGCCTGTGCTCCAGGCCGAATCATCATAACCGCCCCAGCGCCAGCTGGATCCCAAATCCGTCCCCGATTGCTCGTATTTCCACGAATCTACGTAGGATAAAATGGGGGTGCGTGCGAATTGGGGGCTGTTTTCAATCATTTGCGCGTGCATGGTCAATGCAAAGCCAGGATCGACTTTCCCGCTGCCCTGGTTGAATTCCGGCGCGCCAATCGTTGGATACAGGTTCGCCTCGATCAACTGGTTCAGCACGATCCCGCTGCGCTGCACCAGGTAATCGTTCAAAATGCGCTCGGTTTCCGGCAGCCAGTGGTCATCCCGGGTGCGTGGGGTGCTGTAGTTTTTGTCTCCCCAGCGCGCCGATTCGCCCACGATGGCGCGGTCAATCCGGTCGCATAGACTTTGGTAAATCGCTCGCGAGCCTTCTACTGTCATGGGGCCACCGTTGAAAAACAGCCGTTGAATATGATCCGCCACCCGCATCCGGAACTCGGCATTCACCCGTAGGCGCTGGAAGATGCGGGCCGGGTTTTGCCAGCCATTATGAAAGTCAATGACATTGCGTGTGGGTTCTTCCAGGGTCCATTCCGAATCCCAGCAAAACGCTTTCAATCCCGCGCCGTCCAAGCGTCGGCGGTCGGTGTAAAAGTTCCACGGGCTTCCACCCCCGCCGATCACGGTCGGCGCGTCGCGGTTCCCGGCAAAATAAATCGTCAACATGTAGTCGATGATGTTATCCACATCCACCCATTGCTGAAGGGTTTGATAGTTGCTGTCATTGCGGAAATCCAGCGATTCCACCAGGCGGAAAATCTCGTTCCACGCATCCATCGTCCCACCCTTGAGGATAGGTTGGCCGATTTCTCTCGAACCGCTGGTGACACAATCCCAGTCGTCTTTGTTGCCACCCATGTAACTGGCGGCGAAGGCGTCGTCCGGGCGTTCACAGACGTTGTACAAACCCCAATACAGTCCGTTCAAATAGACATGGACATATTCCCCATGCGAAGCGGGCTGACCGGTAGCGAGTTGCAAACGCCGCGAAAATTCATCTCGAATGTAATCGGCTTTTCCAATTGAACTGCCAAAGCCGCCTTCGTGCGAATGCCACGAATAGTTATAACTCCCTCGCAGAGTCAGGGTGTCAAATTCTTTGGCGGCCTCTTCGCCAAACAGGGGATACTTCAATTTGGACGGGCCATATTCCCGCTTGAAAAGTAAGCGGAACGAATATTTTTTGTTGTCGGCGGAACGGCTGTACCCGCCTTGAATCCGGATGCCGTTGTTGATCTGGAATCCTGGTGTCCCATCTGGGTGGATCAATTCCGTCGAGGCGGGCCGCTCCCATGTGATGCCATCTCCCAGCGGATTGCTGTATATCCCGGTCCGACGGCCGAACAGATCATTGATGTCCATGACGATCGAAAGAGTGGGGATGGCGCGTAAATCCTCCTTGATGGTATTGCGATAGCGCGCGTCATTCACCACTTTGGGATCCATGTCGTAGTCCGCCGCAACTGACCAGGTTGTGGGATAATTCGCGGGGCGGGTCTGCCGGATGACATCATTCAGGTAGAGATACGTTTGTGTCATGACCGGGGAGGGGTCATATTGTTCGATGAACGCCGCCGCCCGCAAACAGGTCGTGGTTTGAATGGATACCGGGCCGGTGTAGACTAACCCGCTCGCCGCGGTGGGCATGGAGCCATCGAGGGTGTAACGGATTTCCGCGCCGGGCGTGGTGCAAGCCAGTGTCACGGTGATCGGATCTTCATAGAAGCCGTGCTCCACGCTGAACAGCACCGGCTCCACGAATCCCAAAACCCCCTCCCCATTGGCCTGGCCTGGCGTGGGCAAGGGGAAATAGCAGTATTGGCTGCTGCCCAAGGCGACCGCGCCGAGGCTGGCGTCAAACAGAAAATCAGCATCGTCTTTGCTCGCATTGAAGGCGTGGATCGCCAGGATATTCTCGCCTTCAATGAAAAATCCCGCCGGGACAGGAATTTGCATTTCTTCCAACACGATGGTTTCATCCCCACTGCGTGGGCTGGCGGCGCTGGCATTCCATGCCGGAGTGGCGGGAGCGTTGCGCCACGCGACTTCTTGCCCATTGATGTAGGCGATAAAGCCATCATTGTAGCGGGCTCTCAAACTTAACAGATATTCGGTGTCCACTTCAGCCACGGCAAAGGGGATGCGCAGATATACCGAGGCGTTGGTGCCTTGCATCTCGGTAATTTCGTGCTGGATCATCGCCCCGAACCCATCCAAGCTCAATCCGCCATTTGCGCTGTCCCCGATGAGTTTGAATTGACTATTGAACAACGTATGTCGGCCTTCGGCGGCAAACAGTTCCACTTCCGCTCCGCCGCCCCGTTCATAGAATAAAAATTCCAGGGGATAAATCCCTGCGGCCAGATCGACACTGCCGAACGAATCCTGTACCGCGTGCGGATCGGGGTCGTAGATCACTGTCTTGCCGTCAATTTTTAACTGCGAGCCATCATCCGAACTGATCCCAAAGGTCCATGTCCCGCTGCGGGGGATGACGATATCAGTCGTGGCAAAAACGACAAAATCATCTTCATTGGCGCCGAAAGAACTGCCTGGGAAGGGACGGCTGGTTGGAAAGTGGCCTTCGTCTTGATTATCCAGATAATCGATGGTTGCGGCTTCTTCGGTAACGACACGCCGCTGTTTGGTTGGATCTGAAACCACCTGTTCGGCGGTGGAGATATGATTGATTTCAAGATTCGCGCTGATTTTTTGGACATGAAACACCCCCGGCCTGGAGCCGAATCCCAGTCCCAGTTTTCCCGTATTCCAGCCGCTGGCGTCGAATCCAGGCTGCATCCAAGTGGATCCCAGGCTGTCGCTGGAAGGCACACGATATTGAACCGCGGCCCCTTCCGGGACGAAGGTGAATGTGGCGGTATGCAATCCGAAGGAATAATTATCCCGGGGAATCATCTGATCCGGGTATTGTGGAGAATACTCAAAGACAATGGTCTGCCCATCGGGCGCGATCAACCCCAGGTATTCCCCCGTATCGTTGAGTTTAAAATTGGTGTGTAATTTTCCGGCTGGGTCGGTTCGGTCCTTGCTGGAACAAAACACGACTCGATGCGCGCCAGGGGCGAGGGTCACCGCGGGGAAGGCCCATTGGGTCAAGTTGTCGCGGTTGTCGGTCAAATACCATCCTTCCAGGGAGATGGCCTGGGGGGTGGGGTTAAACAACTCGAGCCAGTCGGATTCATCCCCATCCTCGTCCCACCAAAAGCCTTGGTTGTTGGCCATGAGTTCCGTAATTTGCACCATGCCGGGCGCATAGTCCGCCCCTTCCTGGGGATACCCCATGGGGGACGCGAGGAGCAAGAGCAGGCTCGCGTAAATACCGATTTTAAAAATGTTTGACTTCATTGCATTCCTTTCCCATTCCGATTTCTTTGGAATCTAGTCTCGAATATACACAAAACCGAGCACATTGTCTGATTTTTGATGAAAAATTTGATCTTGTTGGCGATGGGAACCCTTCGATCCCGGATCAGGATTCACCACTGTTGGCCTTCACAAGCGAAAGAAATAGTGATCTTCCCTAACTACATTATAGAGGAGGGGGGAGGGAGGAGCCAAGGCCTGAACAGCAGAACCATGGGGATGGCTTGATGAAACAGGCCTTGTTCATTTCACGAATAGCGGCTTTTTCCTGGGGTCAGGGCTTCACTCCACTGGCTTGCGGCCGCAGTTCCATCGCCCGGACCCTGAGTTCTTGTCCGTGGCTGTAAATCCGGAAATCCGCGCCGCCATTTTGGCTGTTGGCGAAACGGGCGTCTTCAATCTGGAAAATCGCGGTCTTCCACACGCCATCCAAGGTTTGGATTTGGGGAGTGCCCGCATCCCTATATTCCCGGCTTTCACCCGCGTCATAATGAATGCGGATGGGAGGGTTGTTCTGGTCGAGATAGGTGATCTGTAGTTCAAAGGCGGGGGTGTGCTTTTGGCAAAACCCGTCGTCCGCGTCGACATAAAGATAATACGCGGGCTGGTGGGCAGGCACGACCCAGGCCAGGTTCCCCTTGACCTGCTTGATCTCAAACGGCCCGTCTGGCCATGGGAGAGGCTCCAATCCCGCCAGGGTGCTTGGTGTGCTTTGTAGGTGCGAGGCCCCGGCATAACTGGTCTGGTGGGGATCGTCCTTTTCCTGTTCTTCGTAGTAGCGGATCAGCCATAGCAGGGTGTAAAGATCGACCCCTTCGGTGGAACCGCCGTCGATCTTCTGAATGTCATCCCGCACCGAGGCATACCAGGTGGGCGATTGCAGGATCGACCGGTAGACCTTGAACTGCGGGAATTTATTCCGGAATCCGCCCACGATGACCTTAGCCGCTTCGGCGGGATTGTGGGGTAGGTCGGCTGCCATGCGGGTGTAAGGCATCCCCTTGTGCACGCCCTGGGGCGGGATTTTTTGCGGGACGATCCCGTCGGGGCAAATCCGGGCATACGTGTCTAACTCTTCGGGCGACAGCCCTGGCCCATTGCCATCGATCACAAAGCCGGTGAGAGAAATATCCCATTGGTCAAAATAAAAGCGGCAGTGGGCTTCCCACGTCGCCAGGCCCGAGGGCAAGTTGGAATGTGGCCGCTCGCCATCCAGCAGGCCGGGGTTGAGGTATCCGGCGCCGCTATCCCCCGCGACGAAGAAATCGTTGGGGGTACGCGTCTGGCGGGTCCACAACATGCCAGTGGGGAAGCGCTCGCAGAGATTGGGGTTAAAGGCCCAGGACAAGGGCACCTCGCCTCGTTTGGGATCGGTCCAGAAGCGGGGCAGGGCATGGTACATCCATGCGGCGGCGTCATAATCGCCGACATAGTGCGCATAAAAGTTTTTGTTGACGATCCGTCCATCTGCATCGATGAATCCCCGGGCTTTCATCGATTCCAGGGTGGGTTTGGCGTTTTGGGGATTTGTGGGGGGCACGGGATGGTGCTGGAAGAACGAGGCGTTCGCCATGGCGCAGTAGCCGATGGCGTCCGCGTCCATGAACGCGTTGAAACACGAGAGGATTTCCGCGTATTTCCACTCCGTGGGGACGCCGCCATACTTGCCCCCGGCGTTCCATGTATTTGTTTTGTAGTCTGTATACTTGTACGCCCACGGGGTAAAGCCCGCCACGTGAATCATCTGCTTGCCCTCGGTTTGCTCATAGAGGGCGTGGAACAGGGTTTTGAGTGTCCCCACATCGGTGCCTGGCTGTTGCCCCCGGTCATCCACCGGGGTTTCATCCGGCCAGACATTCAGATCAAAGATCAAGCCTTGATGGCTGATAATGTAATCGTGATTGGTCAACGTGTGATTGACCGCCGAGCCCGCTTGCCAGCATTGCAGCCAAAACGCGTCGATGTAGTAGCCCTCCACCGTGGGATTGACTTTCCCTGTCTTGACATAGTGCTCGGTCAGCCACAGGTAGGCATCGCACTTGGCGCTGCCGCTGGAGGCCAGGCTGGTGCCGGGGATGGTGCCTTCCCCGGTAAACAGCGGGGAACCATTGCTTTGGAACAACCGTTCTTTCACTTGCAACGTGACGGACCCCTGCACCAGTTCAGTGTACAGCGAACTGGGCGATTCGTCATATCGCAGTGGAAGCAGATTGTGGATTCCTGCCAGGGTCGAGGCCAGATTGGAGGTCGCGGGGACGCGCTCATCCCAAACCACCGCGCCCTGGTAATCTGCCTTGAAATGAGCCAGCAGCGCGGGCAGCGAGGTGAGGGTTTGGACCGGTCGGTCTGCCAGCCAGGCACCGGGCTGGGTCAGATGCTGCCACCAAAAGTCATCCGGTGCCGCGATGTAGCGGATGTACAAACGCGGGGCCTCCCGGTTGACCAAGCCTTGCAGCGAGACCACTAGGTGGGTTTCGTCATAAAACCGGCGTAACTGGGCGGGGTCTTGCCGATCCAGTTCCAGTAAAGGCGTCATGTCATAGTACACAATCGCCTCTTGCGCCTGGCCGCAAGGCGCGAACGAGAAAACGGCATAACCAATAACCGCGAAGAACCACAATCGGAACAATGAGAATCTCATGAGAATTCCTGTATTTTCTTATAATGGCGCCAGGCCCATATTCCCTGACTGGGGATAGCATACCGAAATATTCTCCAAAAACCAA
>JAVFAP010000115.1:0-9269 GCA_034002445.1 bacterium
AAGTCTTCAACCCAGACCTCTTCTCCCGGGCCATCTTCCCCCTCGATCCGATCGAAGGCGAGATGCCCCCAGAATCAACTCCCGTTTCCACCGCCTCCTCCTGAGTCCCACCCCTCCAAAATGTCCTGAAAAACCCCGCGCTGATCCAGGCGGGGTTTTCCCCATTTCCTCTTCTTTCTGAATATCTAGTGGAATTTTTCGACCATACCTGCTGTATCCTATAAAAAACATCTAAAATAACTGGATCAAACCAGGTGAAATCATGACCAACTTTTCTCATTACCATTATTATGAAATCCTAGAAATCGATCCCGGCGCCTCGCGCGACGAGATCAGAACCGCCTACCGGGATCTATGCAAGGTCTGGCACCCGGACCGCTTCGAGGGGGATGAACGGCTGCAGAAAAAAGCGGAAGAGAAACTCAAGGAAATCAACGAGGCCTACCAGATCCTCAACCAAGCCTCCACCCGCCAAACCGAGCCGCCCCCGTATCAAGAACGCACCCGCCCCGAGCCCCCCCCGCGCGCGGAAAAACCCCGCTCCGAGCAGGACACGGGGCCGTTCTCCCAAAGCCGACGGACATATGCAGGGTCTGCCAGAACCGAACCATGGGAAGGCACGGGCAAGGACAGCATTCCCCCCCTCTCCCTGATTCAAAAGTTCTTCATCGGCGCGGCGGTCCTCCTGATTTTGTTTGGCGTCTTGATCGAAATGAATTGGCTCCCCACCAACGCCAGCCAGGTTTCCAGTTCCGAGCCCTCCCCAGGGTTCGGCGGCCTAACCGTCACCGATGCCATCCCGGCGCTCCAGACCACAAATCCCCAAGAGACCTCCACCCTTCACTCCGGGGAAGAAAACGCGTCTCCCGCCGCCAACCCGTCTGTTCTTGACCAACATATCACCTTGGGGACCCCTGCGGACCGCGTCAAGGCCATCCAAGGTCAGCCCGATAAAATCACCGACAATCCCTTGTTGGAATTTGAAGTGTGGAACTATGGCGCAAGTACCATCACCATCGAGACAGCCAATCAAAAGGTCATCGAGTGGAATAACCGGGATCAGAACCTCTTGATCAAACTCATCCCAAATACACCGACCGATACCCAATTCTTAGCCATCGGCTCCAGCCAGGACGATGTAATCCGTCTCCAAGGCACCCCGGATAAAATCGTGAGAAGCCCCTCCCTGGGATTTTCAATGTGGTACTTTGGAGCAAGCAAGATCAAATTATCCCTGGAAAACCATGTGGTCATGGAATTGACCAACCAAGGAGGAAACCTCAAAACAAACTAAATCCAAACCATCTAATACTCTACTTTCGAGCCAATTCCATCTTCATGTGTGATTACTGAAGATGGGATACATTTCATGCAAAAAACGAGGGCTCGCTTTCCGTTTGCGTTTGGGTCATTTCTCCCGCCACCTCCGACCCCATTAACTCATCACATCTCAGCCAAGACGATGGAACCCTCCCAAGACTCCCCCAAAAAAATCGGGAGAACCCCTTTTCCAGAATTTCCGATGTGGTACTTTGGAGTAAGTAAATGGGATGACCCCAGAAAAACCATCCTAGAATGAAACAAACCACCGTAGGAGGGAACCTCACTTCACACAAAAACAATCTCATTTTTCACCCCGTCTTTCTCGTAGATTCTCCATTTCATGTTTAAAAGTAGTAGAAAGGGATAGACTCCATGCAAAAAAATTCCACCGTAGCATCCCCATTCATTTCGCTCATCACGGTAAGCGTCCTGCTGGCTCTTTTCGTGATCCCCGTTCAAGCACAAATCCCCATTCCCCAACAAGAGGGCGCGCTTCCCGTTCCCGCTTGGATCGGGTCTCCTGCCACTCCCAAACCCATCTCCAGCCCCCCCATCCCGATCAACTCCTATATGGGAAGAAGCGGCTGGTCGAACACCCACAACGATCCCTACATGACAGATACCTATTTCTCGGGCGGCCCCTTGGGCACCGACGGCATGGAAGTGTTCTCTGCCTACTTGGGCAGTGAGACAGAAGAACTCGCCGACTGCGTCACCATCACATTCGATTCCGAGGGCCATCTGGTCACAGCCTGTCCTGGGCGTGTGGAAGTTCCGCTGTATCTCCTCGATCCCACAACCCTGAAGACCTTGGCCAAATTCGATCTCCCAACCAAAAAGGGTGGCACCGATATCTCCGGAAGCGGGTACTTCTATATTGATCATGAAGACCGTGCCATCGTGCCGACCGGCCGGCAGATTTGGGTCATTTCCCACGATCATACTGCTTTCCATCTCGACTCCATTTACGAACTCGAAGCCTATATCCCCGCCGAGGATGGCATCGCCTCTTCCCTACCCGATTATGAAGGCCGGCTTTGGTTTGTCGCCAAAAGCGGCGTCGTCGGCGCCATTGACCGCGCCCGCTATCCCGAGCCCGGATCCGTCAACATCCAGATTTTGGAAGGCGAGAAGATCGAGAATTCCTTCTCCATGGATGAAACCGGCGGCGTCTTTGTGGTAACCGATCATGCCATGTACCGCTTTGATGCCGGGGCCAATGGCGAACCCGTGATCACCTGGCGCGAATCCTATGACCGAGGCACCCAACTCAAACCGGGGCAATACAGCATGGGGTCGGGCACGACACCAACTCTGATGGGCACCGAATACGTCGCCATCACCGACAACGCCGAACCCCAAATGCAAGTCGTCGTCTACCGGCGGGCCAAGGTTGTGGAAGGCCCCCGGCTCGTCTGCGCGGTGCCCGTCTTTGAGCCTGGCCGCAGCGCGACCGAGAATTCCCTGATTGCCACCGACCGCTCCATCATCGTCGAAAATAACTATGGATACAGCAGCGCCTACGTCACCAGCGAGGGAAAAACCACCGAACCAGGAATGGCACGTATCGATCTCGACGAAAATGGCGGCCATGTGGTTTGGACCAGTTCCGAGCACATCCCCTCCGTCGTCTCCAAAATGTCACTGGCCAACGGGCTGATCTATACCTACAGCAAGGACCCCGGCCCAGAACAAACCGATGCCTGGTACTTCACTGTGATCGATTTCGAAACGGGCGCAACCGTCTATAAACAACTTGCTGGGACCGGCATGGGGTACAACAACCATTATGCCTCCATCTACCTCTCGCCAGATGGCAAAACCGCGTACGTCGGCACCCTCTTCGGCATCGCCGCGATGCGTGATAAATCCGGCCCCTCCGGCTGGACCGAGGCATGGTCACACCTGGATAAAACAGAGCGCAACTGATCCCGTCTCCCCTTGTTCATTCTAATCCAATGGCCCACCCGCTTGAGTTCGGGATGGGCCATTTTCCTATGGATTCTGCCTCGTACCCTGCAAATCCAAAAATTTTTAATGAAATTTTTTTGCGGTTTGGCTATAGTTAATAGAGAGGTGTGCCCCGCATACCCATCCAATATACTTCAGTTCCAGACCAGGTGACTCATGACGGATCATCCCACCATCTCCCCTGCTTCCTTTCACAATTCCACCGCCCTGCCCGACCGGGATTGGCCCTATTTCTCCGGGATGCTCTTTATCCTTCTGGTGGTCGGCGCGGTCGTGTATTATCCCGACCCCTTCCGCCATGTTCTCACCGGCTTCATCTTGGCCGCGGGGATGATCCTCCAAGGCTACGATCTCCTGAGTTACAAAACCAGGCAATCCAAAGCCGGAGAAGTACTGATGGACATCGGACCGGATATCCCCCGACGTTGGCTGCTGATCGGCTTGACCTTTATCGAAGTCGCGATTCTTTGCATTCTCCTTTACCGCAATGGGCTCGTTTATTTTTTCGATTCCCTCGCGTTTCTATTCGCGGTTTCCATCACCGTCTATACGGGATTCCAAGCGAGCCTCTGCCGTTTGTGTCTGCATGAGCATGGCTTGGTCTACGGCACTAATTTCGTGCCCTGGCAGCGCATCGCCTCCTTGGAATGGATCGATGACAAGGGTTGCTACTTAACAGCCCACCGGGTAAAAACCCTCTTCCCCTGTGCCCAACTCTTGAAATGGCCCGTCGCCCCCTCATCCAAGGAAGCGATTTCCAGAGTGATCCAGCGGCGGTTCACGGAGTTGGAAAATGGCACCCCCCTGGAGACCGAGCCTGCGGCGTGTCCAGAATAATCTCCCCTGGGCTTTCTAACCTTGGCTTTGGACAGCCGACTCGATCAATTTGGCTTTTTCCATCAGCAAGGGGATGGTTTCGGGGTCCTCCGCCTGCTCCCGTAAATAGGTCTGGAGCGCCTCATCCAAGGCAATTTCCGCCGAGAGATTGGCCGCGCGCCGGCGGGATTCCGGCTTGCGGTGAATGCGCAGAAACCCGGCTTTGAAATGCGCGGGGGCCAGCGCGGCGTGAATCTGCTTCATATCCAAGGCTTGCATCTCTTCGTCACTGGCTTCGAACGAGATCCGCACAATCGCGCCCGCGATCGGTTCGCGATCGATCGCCTCCAGCAAACGGGTGGTGAGATCGCCCTCTCCCTCAACCCGGATGGGAATCATCGGGCGCACCGGGAGGGGGATAAACTGATACGTGCTCCCCTTGGGTTCAATACGGGCTACAACAAATCCCTTCGTCTCTTCCGCCTCCCCAAAATCCACCCGGTCGATGCTGCCGGGATAGACCACGGGGATCTCTTCGCGTGGGCTCAGATTCTGATGCCGGTGGATATGCCCCAGCGCGATATAATCATACCCCGCGTTCACCAGGTTGGCGGGAAGAATCTGCACCTCGTCGGTCATGATCGCACTTCCCCGGTACCCACCCAAAAGCGCCCCATGCGCGGTCAGGTGGGCAACCAGAATCTTGGGCACCCCCTCAGGCACCGCATGGGCCATCGCGTCGATAACCTCCTTGTAGAACCCCTCCGCCGCTTCCTTGAATTCATCCCCCTGCAATTTCCGGAACGCGGGGACCTGCCGCAGATAACTGGGGCTGATATATGGCAACGCGCAAATCGCTAGCGGGCCATGATGCGTTTCCAATATCAACGGTTTCATGCTGGGTTGGTTAATATAAACATGGAATAACCCAGGCCGGATCGTGCGAAAAATATCGATCGAGGCGGCCTTGCCCTGCATCACCGGAATATCATGATTCCCCGAGATCATCACGGTCGGGATGCCTGCGTCAGCCAAGCGACAAAACTGCCGCACCAGTTCGCGTTGCTCGGTAGGGTTGGGGCTGTTGCGTTTATATGCGTCACCCGCGAAAAGCACACAATCCACCCGGGTCTCGATCGCGTAATCCAGGGCTTGTGCCAAACTGTCACGAAAATCCTCCAAGCGGGAATGCAGTCCCGTCAGGGGATTGGTAACACCGTAGTTCTCTACCCCAAAATGAAGATCGGCCACGTGCAGACAGGTAATCATGAAAACCCTTCCTTCAATTAAAATTCTGCCTGTACTGTAAACTCGAACGGGACCATGACAAACCCCCGATCATCAAATCGCAACTGGAGTGATGTACTTCTTCCCCGTTCTCGTATGACCGTTATAATTATCGTATTACTCCCCCAAAGAAGAACACCACCACGGGAGAAAGAGGAGAGGGACCAATGTCTTTCACCATGACCAGCCGGGAGACAGCATACTGTGGGTTATTCGGCGCGGCGGCGCTGCTGCTGCCTTTGCTCTTTCATCTGCTGCACCTGGGCTCGCTGTTCATGCCGATGTACCTGCCCCTGGTCGCGCTGGCGTTTTTTGTGCGGGCGTTCCCAGCGGCGATCACCGCGTTTGTCGTCCCTCTCTTGTCGGGAGCGGTAACCGGGATGCCGCCCTTCTACCCGCCGATTGCGTTATTCATGGCCTTGGAACTAGCGGTGATAAGCATGCTCATCGCCGCCCTGCACGAGCGGATTCGTTTTCTCTATCCCTATGGAGTGCTCATCCCCGTATTGCTATTTGGACGCGTGCTCCATGTGGGGCTGGTGTATTTCTTTTCATTGTTTATTCAACTCCCAGCGGGATACATTGCTGGATTATCATTTCTTAAGGGGTGGCCTGGTTTGATTCTGATGGTGGGGGTCATTCCCCCCATCGTCGCGGTTCAAACAAGACACCCCCAACCAAAGGACACTTCCATGCCAAACCAAGCCAAAGTGGATTTCTTCAACCGAATCGCGTCACTCTGGGATTCATGGGATGATTTAGCCGCATTGCATACGAAACTGATTGCGGGGATTCGCGAATTTGGGATCAAGCCAGACGAAACCATCGTGGATATTGGCTGCGGAACCGGCAACCTCACCACTGCCTTGGTAAGCCAACTGGCGGAAGAAGGGCGGGTCCACGCGGTGGATATCGCTCCCGAAATGATCGCCCAGGCTAAAAAGAAAATTTCGGACCCACGGGTCACCTGGTATCTCAGCGGAGCCGAGAGTCTGCCCATGCCGGATGCCTCATGCGACCGCGTCATTTGCTATTCGGTCTGGCCCCATTTTTCCCAACCGCAAGACGTGGCGGCGGAATTGCATCGCGTCCTCAAACCCGGAGGGATTCTACATATCTGGCACCTGCTGCCCCGCGATGAAATCAACCATATCCACGCGACCGCCGATCCAGCCGTTCATCACGACCACTTGGCGCCTGCGGAAGAGATCGCCAATCAAATCCTGACTCCGCGGTTCGATGTGCAAACCATCATTGACGATACAGAGCGCTACGTGATTACCGCACGCAAAAAAGGCTGAGAGGGATTCCCGATGAAATCCCACTGGAGCGCGATCTGGGGTAGCAGCCAAGGCCCCCTGCGGCGGGTTGCACCACCCACCCGGCTAGTGGGTTGCGTCCTTGTGTTTTTCAGTAGCCTGTCACTGCCCCTCCCCACGTTGCCGGGGCTGTTTCTGCTGGCCGCCTTGCTCCTAGGCTGGTACGGGCTCAGCCGACCTTCCTGGCAATGGCTGAAAAGCGTCACCCAGATGAACTTTTTGCTCTTCATGCCTTATTACTTGTTTCTCCCCTTTTTCCCTGGAGTAATCTCTGGGGAGCCTGGAGCAGGATTCCGGGCGTTTCTTATTACGTCCAGTGTAGTTATTCATGGAATGGCAGGAGTCTGGATCCTCACCAGCATCGCGGGCCTACTGACCCCGGTTGAACTTCGGCAAGCCCTTTTATCCTTGCCACTCCCACTCGCTTTGACCACTATCGTGCTCCAAATCCTGCACCAGGCAGCCGAACTGATTCGCGAAACTCAACGGATGGCCTCCGCCATCGCCCTGCGGGGGGCCGCGCGGGGATGGGCTAGTTCACTACGGCTGCTGGTCTCCATCCCCCAACTCTGGCTGCCTCGCGTCTTGCAGCGGGCGGAACGTACCGCGGCGGCGATGGAAATTCGAGGATTCAACCCCGAGGCCCTCGCCTGCTTTGAACGCGCCACACTCCACAGCATCGATTATCTCATCCTGGGGCTAAGCACTGGCATTTGGGTCGGGATTTTAATTTTAAGAGGAACAGGGTGGATTTAATGCATGCCGCATTGATATATGATAAGGTTTCGATCCATTACCATGACGAGCAGGCCCCCCTCCTGCGAGAGATCCAATTCTGCCTCCAACCCGGCGAACGGGCCGCCCTGGTCGGCTTGAATGGGTCAGGGAAAACCACGCTGTTGATGGCCACGGTGGGGCTGGTCCCACACGATGGAACTATATATGCAGGAGATATACAAGTCACCGCCAAAACCCTTTCCGCCGTACGGGAGAACATCGGTTTTTTGTTCAATGTCCCCGAGGATCAGCTGCTTTTCCCCACCGTGTTGGACGACGTGACCTTCGGCCTGCGGCAAAGAGGCATCCCGGCGGCGGACGCCAACGCGCGCGGCATGGAAATACTAAAAAAACTAAAGATTGAAGACTTGGCGGCCCAGCCCTTGCCCCAATTATCCCATGGACAAAAACAGCGCACCGCCCTGGCCGGGGCTTTGGTGGTTTCCCCCCCCCTCTTGCTGCTGGATGAACCCACTGCGGGGCTCGATCCCTTGGGGAAGCGGGCGCTGGCCGGATTTTTGACGGACTATCCAGCCGCCATGCTGATCACCACCCATGACTTGGATTTTGCCGACCAGGTCTGCAACCGGGTACTGGTCTTGCACCAAGGGCGGCTGCTCTCCGATACAACCGACACCCGCTTCATCCGCCAATGGTGGGATACCCTGTAAGGCCGTTTTAACAAACACCAACTCCATGTCATTCAATCCAACCGCTTGCATTTTGCAGAAAAGAAAGCAAAATTCTAGCATTGCCTTGATTTGGAGATCCCATGAATTGGCCCAAGATACACCTCAAAGGGACGTTTTACTTACTCTTAGCCATTGCTTGCTGGGGCACGGTGCCCCTTTTTTTGCGTTCCTTCATCCATGAAATCGACGCCTGGACCGCCAATGGGTTTCGTTACCCCTTCTCCGCCCTGTTTTGGGGCATCCCCTTCTTTTTCTTCTGGCGGCGGGGGAAAGTCGATCCCCGCGTCTATGGGCTGGTCATCGTCCCCACCCTCATCAACCTGTTTTCCCAATCCTTATGGGCACTCGCACCCTATTATCTAACGCCAGGCTTGCAAATGTTTTTTGGGCAAGCTTCGGTTCTGTTTGGCATCGCGGCTTCGTTTTTGCTGTTTCAGGATGAACTACAACTGATCTATTCCAAAGCTTTTTGGGCGGGAATCTGCCTCTGCATCCTGGGCTTCATCGGCATGAATGTGCTCAAAGGCAATTTTCAAGGTCAATTGACGGGGATCGGCCTGGCCATCATCCTGGCGCAATCCTTCTTCATGGGGCTGTATGGCGTCTCGGTACGGTATTATCTGCGGGGAATTCCGCCATGGATTTCGTTCGCGGTCATTTGTTTCTATACCTCGGTCGGCTTGGTCACCTTGATGCTCTTCCTGGGCGAGCCCAGCCGCTTGGGCACGCTCAGCGCCGGGCGCTGGGTGGTGTTGTGCATTTCGTCCGTCATCGGCATCGCGCTGGCACATGTCTTCTTCTACCACGCCATCATGCATGTGGGGGTCTCGATCAGCAACGGCGTAAAACTACTAATGCCGTTTTTAACCGCGATCGGATCGTACTTTTTGTTTCAAGAAGTCTTCAGTCTCGGGCAGTGGCTGTCCGGAGTCTTGATTCTCCTCGGGGCCGGCATGCTCCTTTATTCGCAGCATGTCTTCTTCCAGGAGCGGCTCCCGTGATACTCGGCTTTCCACGAGAAAACTCCCCTCTTGAGGGAGGGGAGTTTTTATCTTTGTTTATGGCAATTCACGCTTTTCAATCG
>JAVFAP010000116.1:0-9269 GCA_034002445.1 bacterium
AAGATAATCATGGTGTTGTCGTACAGGTTCTTCTTTTTCAGAACCTCGATCATGCGCCCCACATGATGGTCAATTTGTGAGATAGTCGCGTAGTAATAGGCCATGCATCTCTTCAAAGCGGGGATGTTTAGTGTCTTGTTATCAAAGTAGCCATGAGAATAGCTATAATCCCATGCCAGGCATTCCTCGGTCCATCCGGGAAGAATGGTCAATGTGTCGGGGTCATACATCTGATGCCACGGGGCGGGCGGATCGAAGGGATGGTGGGGTTTGATGAAGCCAGCCATGAGCAAGTGCGGTTGAGAAGCATCCCAGGTATTCAATGTGTCAATCGACCTGTCCCCGACCCAGGTCGTGGAATGGTATTTCTCCGGAAGGCCCGATACGACGGCACCAAATGCATCCCAATACGATTTGGGGGCCCCGTTTCGGTATTCTTTGCGCTGATCCATCAAATCAATCCGATCGACGAGATCGTGTTGCATCAGAAAACGATGGTAATCATCATCCCAACGTCCCTCTCCATCTTGTTCGGATAGTTCCATCTCGTCGAAGCCAACGTCTAAATAGGTGGGTGTGAAATGCATTTTCCCAACGGCTTTTGTTTTATATCCAGCCGCGCGCAAGAGTTTGGGAAACGTGTCGATGGCTGGGGAAAGGGTGCTTCGGTTTGTGAATCCGCCATGTTGGTGGACATACTGACCGCTGAGTAACGAATAGCGCGAGGGGGTGCAGACGGGAAATGGACAAAAACTGTTTTCAAACAGAACACTATCCCCTGCGAGCGCATCGATATGGGGTGTTTTAACGTCTGGATTTCCAGTAACACTCAGGCAGTCAAAGCGGTGCTGGTCGACATGGATGACCAGCACATTTGGATGAGAACTAGATGCTGCGACGCTTCCTGGGGTATGGCTAGCCAATGCCGCGGTCCCTAGTCCAACCGTCTTGATAAAATCCCTGCGTCTGAATTCATTGCTCATGGTGTGTACCTCAAAACCAGAATGATCGGTGTCCCACTATACCATAGATTTTTTTTCAATCATACCAGGGAAGATCATCACCCATACAGGAATTATACTGTAGATGAAACGGGGTTCTGGTAGGCCACAGCGTGTGTTGAACCATGAGCAGTGGGTAATTGGCCACGACCGCTTCATTCAGTTGCATGGGGGGATTAAGAAGGTTTTTCCCTCGTTCTTGCTGGTATTCACATCGTCCACGTGTTTCAGGTCCAAAGATCGATATAATAGGGGCGGAAATCTTGGTTTCCTTCTGAACGGGATTGACTCATTTCGAACAGCAGAATATCCAGGATTGTCTGTACTTTTTTACGTCTCCATACTCAAATTCCGAATGAACTGTATGGATGGATATTCAGATATGGAGATGGGCTGACCTTGCGCCGCAAGATTGCGCCGCAGGCCGTAACGATCTAAGAGGAAAGGATTACAATGAAAGAATTATGTTTACGTGCAGGATGGTTGATTCCCCTGGTTATGGGTTGTTTGCTTTGGGGAGGAGTGAGTTACGCGGTGGAACCGGTTCCGCTGGGTGCCACTCCGCTGGATTTACACCAACCGCAGCACCAGGTGGATTGGACCGCGCGCTGGATTCAAGATCCCCTCTTCGATAACCAGCCGTTCCGCTATCTCTACCGCAAGGATAAAGCCGAAGATGTCTCGGGTGTAACCGATACCGATCTGAAAAACATTCACTCCTTGTTTCGCAAAACGGTGGAACTGCCCCAAAAGGAGATTCTTTCCGCCAAACTGTATCTCACCGCGGACGATGTCTACAAACTCTACATTGACGGGACGTTCATCGGCATGGGGCCCTCGCCGGGCTACCTCTTCGCGTATCCCTACAATGGCTGGGACGTGAGCAAGTTTCTGCAATCTGGCCAATCCCATTGCCTCGCTGTGCACACCTACTACCAGGGCTTGGTGAACCGGGTTTGGGGCAGCGGGGATCACCTGGCTGGGTTGCTTTTCCAGTTGGAGATTCTCTATAAAGATGGCTCGCGGCAAACCATCGGCAGTGATGAAACCTGGCGTTTTTACCGTAGCGAAGCATATCCTTCCAACCGTACCTTTGGCTACAAGACGCAGTTCGCCGAAGATTTGGACCTGCGCGCGATGATGCCGGATTGGATAACGCCCGCTTTTGATGATTCGGCTTGGGGGGCTCCCCTAGTGCGGGGCAATCCGGTGCCGCCCCAGTATACTCTGGTCCCGCAGGAAACGCCACCTTTGGCCCTGGAACGAGTCGCTCCACGGCAGGTCATTCAAACTGGCGAAGGCCGCTATTTCATCGATTTTGGCCAGGAAATTACGGGTTCCACAGTCTTTCTCGTCTCCGGTCCCACGGATCATGTGGTGGAGATCCGGCATGGCGAAGAATTGCTCAACGAAAACGAGGTCCGCTACGACATGCGGGCCGGCTGCAATTACCAGGAATTTATCACCCTGGCGGGGCGGCCGGATGACCGGATTGAGTTCTTTGACTACAAAGGTTTTCGTTATGTGGAGGTCCTCCACTGGCCGGAACTCTTGACACCGGACCGGGTGTGGGTGCTGAACCGCCACTACCCCTTCCCGGAAGAGGCCTGCACGTTCACCTCGTCGGATGATCTTCTCAACCGCATCTGGGCGATCTGCCGCCAAGCGGTGAAGCAGGGCACGCAGGACACCTACCTGGATTGCCCCACCCGCGAAAAAGGCGGTTATCTGGGCGATGCCTATGTGACTGGGCAATCCCACCTGACCCTAACCGGTGATGCCCGTATCCTCAAGAAAACCCTGCGGGATTTTGCCCATACCGCGCGGATTTGCCCTGGTCTCTTGGCCGTGGCGCCCGGAAACTTTATGCAGGAAATTGCGGACTACTCGCTGCTGTGGCCTATTATCCTAGACCGCTACTATATGTTTAGTGGAGATTTGGCGTTTGTCGAGGAAATGATCCCCGTCCTGGATGGTCTCTTGGCATGGTTTGCGCGATATGAAAACGCGGAGGGCCTGTTGGAAGCCGTCCCCGAAAAATGGAACTTGGTGGACTGGCCTGCCAATCTGCGCGATGATTACGACTACAACCGTGCGGTAGCAGGAATGAACACCGTCCTCAATTTATTCTACCATGGTTGCCTGGAAAGTTCATCACGCCTGTATGCCTGGGCTGGGCAGGCCGATGTGGCACAGGCCCTGCAGGAGAAAAAGCGGCAAGTGAAGGCTGCGGCGCAAAGGCATCTGGTGGATCCACAAACCGGGCTTTTTGTGGATGCCGCGGGTTCGGCCCATTCCTCGCTCCACGCCAACGCGCTCTCGCCCATGTTTCATCTTGCCCCTCCCGGCGGCTACGAGCCGGTGCTGGATTTTCTAGCGAAAAAGCGCATGGCGTGTGGGGTGTATTTTGCCGCGTTTCTGTTGGAAGGCTTGTACAACGCGGGCGATGCCGAATTGGCGTATGACTTGATCACCTCCAAGGATATCCACTCCTGGAATACCATGCTGAAGGCGGGAGCGACGGCCTGCCTGGAAGCCTGGGGGCCCGATCAGAAATGGAACACCAGCTGGTGCCATCCCTGGGCCAGTTGTCCCATTTTCCTGACGGCCAACGAAGTTATGGGGTTAAAACCGGCTGCCCCCGGCTGGGATGAAATTCACTTTTTCCCCAAGCCGCCACGGGGATTGGACGAAGCCCAGATGACCATCCCTACCCCCAAGGGGCCAGTCACCGTGAAGATGAAGCAAGCGGGTCTGACCCTGGGATACAGCCTCACCGTCCCTCCGGGAAGCAAGGCCAGGGTATCGATTCAAGAAAAAGTCACGTCCATCAAGGTGAATGACGAGGTCTATGATGCCGTGACTCTGGAAGCCCATGCCCAGGGCTCACGGTATGATGTCCCAGGCTTGCTCTATCCTGGGGAGCATCTGCTCTGGATTACACGGGCTGAATAGAATGAACGAAAGAGGGGCGGAACCCATTTCCGCCCCTCATCTTGTCATGAAGAATTTTTGCTATTGAACAAAAGGCGTTTTTTTCGCCATCCTTTTTTGAATATCCTCGATCCGGTCGTTTCGAATCAAGAGCTGCACCCGGATGTCATACCAAAACCAAGCCGTCGGAATTGTCGTGACTGCTTCATCCAGGGGCGTGTAGTTTTCCTCGATGTAGGGGCTGAGTTCGGGGATGTACTTGGTTACGCGTTGTAGTCCCTGCTCACCGCGCAACTGGCTGGTGAGATCGACGACCAAAACCACGGGTCGGTGCCGTTTGACATCATCCAGATACGCCAGGATATGCGATTCCTGCAGCATTCCGTACAATTTTTCTTTCCAAAGCGGGGCGTAATGGTAATAACGTGCGCCCGCGTAGCGTTGAGCGAACAGATAGACCGAGTTGGGTGAGCGGCCGATCAGCAGAATCCGGTCCTCTGGGGCGGTGATTTGCCCCACCGCCTGGCCTACGGAGCGCTGCATGGCGTAGGGCCCTTCCTCCTGGCTTTGGGCAAGCCAGATCCCTTGGACATCGTGGACAAAGCGGAGGGCGCCGCCACGCCAGGTCCAGAGACACAGCAGCACGATCAGGAGGGTGGTCAGGCTGTAGAGGCCCGTGGCAGGGCTCCAGCCAGCCTGCCAGGCGGTTTTGCCCCGCTGCAAGAGGCCCTCGGCGGTCATGGCCAGCAAGAGCGCGGTGGATACCGCGGCTTGCACATAATAATGTTCGTAGTACTCACCGCTGAGCGTAACCGACACCATATCCCCCGCGAAGGCCAGCACCAGGGGTAGATACATCCAGCGGATATCCTGCGGGACCCAATGCCGCGCCGCAAGTGCCAGCAAGGGGGATAGCAGGTAGGGCCCGGTTGAGAGGATAAACGCGCCGTGCTTGTCGCGCAGCACCTCGGCCCAGGGCAGGGATTTGCGCGCTGGGCCGATGTAGTAGAAATTGGTCAGGTAACTGGATTCGATGTAGGTAAACCATTCTCCCTGCAACCAGAAAAAGGTGGAGATCCACAATTCTGGAATCCCCATTCCCAGAAAAATCGCCAGGAAGGGCTGCAGCACATCCTTAAACTTCTCTCCTCGGTAATGGGCGTTGTGCAGGAGGGCCCCGATCACAAAGGGCACATCGAACAGATACGTCTGTCGGAACTGGATCGCGACGCCCAGGGCCAGGCCCGCGAAGAACGAGTTCCAGACCAAGGTTCCCTTGCGCCGCAGGATCAGCCAAAAACAGAGGACGATAAAAAACAGAGCGTTCTCTTCGGTCAGGCCGCCTGTCCGGATGGTGTAGGGGGTGCTGGTATAGAACACATAGGCGGCCACGCAGAGGATCGACGTACTGGGCAAAAACCGCCGTTTGCAAAACGCCCACAAAACGGTTGCCGAGATCGACAGCCAGAGAATCTGGTGCCACTTCGCGGCGGGGACAGAGAAGGGAAACAGGCGGAAGGGCAGGGAATGGAAGAAAAAGATACCCGGCGGTTTGTGGTCCCAAAAATCGCGGTAGGCCACTTCTCCCGCCGCCCAAGCCTGGCCTCCGTACAAGAACAAGCCGTCATCATGCCCCAGCGGCGCGAAGAAGGTATGGGAACGCAATCCGGCGTAGAGGAGCAAGAGCAGGAACCAGATAAACAGATAGGTTATGCTACTACGTTTCATAAGTTGATTTTCTGGGATGTTTATCGGACAGAAACGCCCATATCCCCTCAGTATACTGGTCCCCGCTCTCTCGCCGAAGGGGCCGGGGTAAGCCCCCCTTGGGGGGGCTTATTCCTCGGCAGGCCAGATCCGCACCATTTTTACCCCATGCCGGGGAATGCGGACTTCCAGTTTTTGGACGTGGCCGGGCTCATCCATTTGCCGCCACACATCGCGCACCCGTTTGACCGCTCCAAGCCCTAACTCCGGCCATGTAACCGATAGCGTGCGTTCCGCCTCCGCCAGGTTGAAGAGCCCCACAGAGAGCGAGCCGTCTTCCAGGGGTTTAGCGAGGATCAACGTGTCATCCCCGTGCCGCACGATCGCCGCTTGTTTTCCCAGTGGATCCTGATTGACCTCAATGACTTCCGCGTTACACAATATGTTAAGGGTAAACTCATCCAAATGGCGGATATCGCCAGAGTAGATTAGCGGGGCGGCCATCAAACTCCACATGGACATATAACTATATTGTTCGTTCGGCGTGAGGGCGGTTGGGATCGGGGGGGCGTCTTGCTTGTGGGCATCTCCTACGGATCCGATCAGGATATAGTCGGGGTCATTCCATTGCCCTGGTTTGGCATAGGCGGCGTGTTGCGCGTTGCTCAGCCCGATATGGTAAAAGCCGGGCAGCAAGTCGCCTGCTTGCAAGCCCAGGTCGCCGGTCGTGCGCCAACAATGCCCGCCGATGGAGCCAGCCCAGGTCCACACATCACCCATCCCATATTGGCAGAGATTGTAGATGATATCGCGGTCCAATTGCTCCAGGATTTCGCCCATCAGGCGGTAGGGCTGGATGAGATGGTCCAGGGAGTTGCCTCCCGCCACGCTGGTGTACGAGCACCAGTCATATTTTAAAAAGTCGAATCCCCAGGCTGCG
This sequence comes from bacterium, assembly GCA_034002445.1. Classification (GTDB taxonomy): domain Bacteria; phylum Hinthialibacterota; class Hinthialibacteria; order Hinthialibacterales; family Hinthialibacteraceae; genus JAVFAP01. The sequence continues at coordinate 6,583 of JAVFAP010000116.1, forward strand.
AAGGTTTTTGCGTCTTGGGCCTCGTGCTGATAACTGCCGGTGTAGCCTGCGCAGGTCCAGGGGCCAGGGGAGGTATAGATGCCCGCTTTCAATCCCTTGCCGTGGATGTGATCCGTCAAATCCTTCATGTCGGGGAAATGGGAGTTGGTCAGGATGGTGCCATCTGCCGTGCGGGGCTCGCCCTGCAGCATGGGATCTTCGGTTTCGCGCTTGCGCATCCAGCAATCATCGATGTTCACATATTGATAGCCAAAGTCCGCCATGCCCGACTCGATCATGGCATCCGCCGCTTCCCGAAACAGGATATGGCTGATGCGGTCATAAAAACTATACCAGTGGTTCCAGCCCATCGGGGGTGTCAGCGCCAGGGTATCCCCCACGACGAGTTTCAAGGTTCGCGAGTAGGAACCGTGGGCGCTCTGGGCGTGCAGGGTCAGGAGGTATTCTCCTTTTGCCTCGGGGGTGTGACCCGTAAGGATGCCGGTGTGGGGATCGAGTTGCAGGCTTTTCGGCAAATTTTCCACGGCAAAGGAGATGGGGCGTGTTCCGGTGCAGGGGATACGATACAAGAAGGGCCGGTCCGGTCGGCAGCCGTAAAGAGAGGGACCGTTGATTTTGGGTTCGGGACCTGGCTTCGGGGTCAATATTATCTTCTCTTCCGGCGGCAAACTGGGTGCTGGGATCGCTTTGGGTGGTTCGCCGGTATAGGTAAACTGGGCCTGGACCCAATCCACATGGTCATAGCCAATCCCATCCTGGCTTCCCGTCGCAATCAGGACGAGGCGCTTCACCCCTTCCAGTTCGATGGCAATGGGGATGGCGGGATCTCCGCCCCGGATGGGACCGCTTTCAAACAAAACCGCCTGGTCGCCGGTGATTTTTACCTCGATGCTGCCTTTCCCTTCGGTCTCGTCATCCACCCCTACCAAGGCGGTGAATTCCTGCACGCGGCCATCCAGTTCCACATGCAGAATGGAGAGGGCGTGGGTGCCGACACCATCGGTATATACCTCGCCGTTGAGGGTCAGCGGCTTATTCTCGATGCTTTTCCCCACGACCGGCCGACCCCAGCCGCTGGACATGTGCTCTAAGTCCAGGGCGTGGAGGGCGATTGTTTCCTCGGCGAACAGAGGTGTGGAGGGGAGTATTGCCAGGATCAGAAGAAAGGGTAGAAAGCGGCATGGATTCGGCATGATTGGTCTCCTGCGAGTTGGTTTTGATGCTCCATTGAAAAGCTGGGGTTCGGCAAAATCAATGGATTCTGTCCAAAAAGAAGAAAGATCGGGTGGTCCTTAAGGAGAACAATGAATTGATTGCGGATAGTGCGCCATTTTGGTACAGCAAATTCGCTATTTCAACCGATTCTGAATCGGAAAGAATCCCCGCAAAAAAAAAATTTTTTACTTCCATCCCCGTTTTTTCTCATGTATAATAGCACCCAAATTAAACACATTGTTTTCTGTAATACCGGTCTTACAAGAGTACCATGGATTTTTCCATTGTCATTTTTGTCCTCCGGAGATTCAGAACAAGTGTCACAATTAACAAAGGAGGCCATATCGATGGCTACTGGAAAAGTCAAATGGTTCAATGAAAAGAAGGGCTTTGGTTTTATTGAACAGGATAACGGCAAGGAAATCTTTGTTCATCACACCGGGATTGGCGGTTCTGGTTTCAAAACCCTTTATGAAAACCAAGAAGTCGAGTTCGACGTCGAACAAAGCCCCAAAGGCCCCAAAGCTGTCAATGTGAAGAAACTGAGCTAACGATCCTAACCTTATAACCTACAAGCCGCTTCCCCCGTGTGGAGAGGCGGCTTTTTTTATCTTGTCTCGATGGGGCCCCCATTGCGGAGCCACAGATACGGAACCACATAAACCAGCAACATGGGATAAAGGACTATGACCGGGTATAAGAACCGGGGACCGACGATATGGAAGGTTAAACCATCGCCTTCAGGCGGGATGGGGTAAAAATACGCGTCGATTGCGGTATAGAAGAGGATTCTCAGCCCGATGACCACCCCGAGCCACAATAGCGGATACCCATATAACGGGGGTAAAGAGAAAGGATATCCGGGCGCCAAGCGCTGGAAGAGCCAGTACAAGGCCCAACTTAGCAGGCAGGCTCCTGTTAGGGAGAGAATCAGGATCGAGTACAGTTCGCCCCATGTATACTGGTAGTGGAGTTGAACTTGGCGTACAGGATCGGGAGGAAGCGTTTGAAAATAGTAATGGATGCGGGCTCCCGTCCCCGGATCGGTGTGATGTTGAATGCGGTTTGGTCCGATGGCAGGGATAAAAATGGAGTGTTGATCCTTGGTCTCGAGGCAGAGCGCCAGCTCGTCCCAATTGTAGTCATGGCGCATCGGTGAGGTCACAAATCCAGAATGATACGAGTTTGGCGTGGTGGGGAAAATGGATAACACATCCGGCCGGGTGCTAAACTGGCTGCACGAAGCCAGCCTCTCGCCCCGTTTATGGTATGATCGGGTTGCGGCAGGATAGATTTTTAGTTGAGAAATGAGTTGGTTTTCAATAAAGCACCAACCCCGTAAGGGCTGATACGACGGGTGTGTCTGGTGGGGATCGATGATGGAATCAAACAGTTGTTGAACTTCCAGGGGATGGACGGGGATGCCCGTGAGACGGTTGAACGAGGAAGAGTGGTCCCGAAACAGAGAACTA
>JAVFAP010000117.1:0-9203 GCA_034002445.1 bacterium
AGAATTCATTGAGGATCAGGCTGGGCGGCCATGCCGTGTCCGCTGTACCTGGCGAACCGCCGATCACGGCACTGGCTCGCCAGTGCCTGCCATAATCCAGCGCCCCTTCGGCATGCCTTGCCAACGTATCAGGGAGGGACACCAGGGAATGTCCGCCGCCATCCGCTGCTGCTGGCCAGCCACGCCCATCACCATAGGTAAAATCAAGGATGGTGCTGCCGTTTTCGCTGGTTTTCAGCACGATCCGCTCCCCCGCGTTGGATAGTTTGCCGCTGTAGGGCCCCAGAATAGGGATGGAAGCAAAGATACGGTACCGGGTACGGAACGCCTCGATTTGCTCGGGAGTCGAGAAGGGAACCAGCAGCAGGTAAGATTCCGGCGCCAGGGTGGTTCCTTGAGGGAAGGTGTACGTGATGCCGTTGGTGAAGGTCAGCCCATCCAGTTGCAGGGTTTCCTTGCTGGAGTTCCATAATTCTACAAATTCGGATTCCGCCTCGTCGATCGGATGGTACATCAGTTCCGTGAGGAAGAGAGATTGGGCGATCGTCTGACTGTTGCTGGATGCCTGCGCGGTGAACTGGACCGGGTCGGACCAGTAACTCCAGCGGCCGGTGTTGTCCTTCATGCGTACCCGCACCCGGTAGGTATTCCCGGCAGCCAGGCCCATGGAGGGGATGGTGATCCTCTTAGCGAATGTCGGTAGTTCTTCCGACAGCCACACCGGATTGATTTCGTATAAGCGGGGGCGCCGAATATGATAATCGGGCTGGGGTGTTTCGGGCTCCGGCTGCGTGGTGGCTTTCTTGGCGGTCAGGATGATGTCGATAAAGAAATCGGAACTGGTGCTGATGGAATGGTTCAACGCCTGCACCGCAATGGTGTTGATGCCGTCGTGCAAGACGGCTTTGATATTCTGAATGGGGTATCCGTAGTAGGATTGATCTTCCCGGGAACTGTTGGCCACGCCATTGTAGGGAATTTCGGAGGAAGGCACATTGTCCTGCGCGACCAGAACCCCATTGATCCAGATGTTGAATCCATCATCGAACAATACTTGCAGGGTGAGGTTGGAGAGTTGTTCAATATCCGTTACGGTAAATTGCTTGCGCAGATAGGCGGTGGTGTAGTTGTTGCGCATGTCGTTCAGAGGGGTTGTGATGAAATTCTCACCATAGCCGATGGGGGTGCCGCCGCTGGCCCAGTGCGCGTCATCAAACGCCGGGTCGCGCCAGGCGGCGGAGGGTGTGGACGGTTCGGCGGTGCCGCGCACGTAGCGCCAGGTGGAGAAGGGATCGATCAGGGAGATGGTGTTCGGATCCGGCGTGGAAGTGGAGCCGTCCCAGGGAATGGCGTAGGGCTCGACTGCGGCGATACGCCATTGCATGGCGCCAAAGGTCGAATTGCCGTCGGGATCGCGAAACTCTCCTGCCTCGAAGGTGAGGTTATCGATGGCGAACTCGGTTGGAGAGGCCACAATGGTGGGGGTGTTGGGGACGCGGTTGTCCCGCAGTGCCGATTGCTGTAAAAAGGTAATCCGCTTGGCCACATAATCCTTCATGATCTTCAGCATCCCCGCAAAATCCTTGGTAGAAGCCATTTGATAAAAGCGGCCCTGGCCGGATTTGCTGGTGCTGTTTTTGTAGCCATAGCGCTGGGCTTGGTCGGCCATCACCCAATGGTAATCCCACATGGCGCGGTCGGCATCGACAAACGAAGGCTCGCCGGGCGTGTAGATCAGCGAGGCGTATTCATCGATCAACTGGCCGGTTTGGTCTGGATTGTACAGCAGACTGATCAGCGAGCGGCACTCGTTTTGGTACTCCAGGTTCAACGCCGGCTGGTTTAACAGGCCGTTCGCTCGAAATGGTTCATTCCCGTCTCCAAACATATTGTCGGCCCAGGTCAGGTCCAAATCCCAGGCGATTTGGCTCCACTGCTGGGTTTTAGGGTTCAGGTAATAGTAGTAGTTTTTTCCGTATCCGTTGTCGTAGTGATGAATCCCCTCCAGGATAGTGCGATAGCCATAGTAATAGGGGAGGTTTACATTTTGCCGCCACCACTCTTCCCCTGGGCGGTTGTAGTAGCCCCGCATGAAATCCCACAGATCCGAGCCATTGTTGACCCCCTCAGGCGATTGGTTGCGGATTTCGCCGCCGCCTCCCTCCATTTTATAGAGATTGCCGTCGGGAAGACCATGCTCTTCCAAAAAGCGGCCGTCCACTTGCTCTGTAGCCAAGTATAATCCCCAAAAATCACCATCATACTGTGTGCCACTGCTGGTCAGCTGAGCGTGCGCTTGATTAAGGAGGCCCTCTTCATGGGGCTCATCGATAATGCGGAAATGGACAAAATGAGTATGGCTGGAGGCAGCCCCGGCTAGGTTGAACAAGCGGAATCCAACCGATTCAAACATCCCCTGTTCGCCCCGGTGCATATAGTCGCCTTGTTGGATACAGGCGCCCAGATTCAACTTATCCCACTTCACTTTGTATGGATTACCGTAGTTATCCCGGGCCTGCAAGCGGTGGCCACGGTTAAAGTTGAATTTCCACATGTTCTTTCCCATGGCATACCGCCAGACCCCGCCCCGGGCCCGCATCCAGATATGATCATAGACAATCCCGTCATAGACCAACGTCCCCCGGTAGTAATACTCGTTGTCGCCTCGTTGATCCAGCCAGGTACATTTTTCCACCTGGTTTTTGCTGGATATTAAATGATAGACCGGCACGGAGTTCATGACCTCGGGGGAAAAAGTCACATCCGGCGTGACCCCCGGCCGGACCGCACCGGTCCAGGCAGGCACGCCGTCATAAATGAAATAGGCGAAATTGGGCTGGGGATCGTCCGCGTATGGGACGGTCAGCGCGAGGCCGGTTGCATCGGTGACTTCGATCCGATAGCGCACCAGGCGGCGGTGCTGCTGGATCGTCGCGGGTAGCAGGGCGGTGTAGATGGCGTCTCCGGCGATCTCGTCCCCGTTCTGCCCATCGTTGGTCATGGGGAGGGTAGTCCAGCTTTTCGCGTAGGCTGTATCCTCCAAGTGGATATACTGGCCGGGATCAACCAATTGATACTGTAACTTCACACTGGCAACGCCATCGGGATCGGTCACCTTGGCGGTGATCGTCACCGCTTGTCCAGAGCGCGGGGATTGTGGTTTGTGTTCCACTTGGCGGATTTGCGGCGGGATGTTGGCCGCAAAGAACGCATTCTGTTTTCCCGGCGTGGGCGAACCGGAGCGCCAACTGCCTCCCAGGTCGTTATCGAAAATCGGATTGGTTAATTGCAGAGAATGGCTGGTGCCGATGGTTCCTTCCGGGATCGAATCGCCCACGGTCGGCCAGGGAAACCCGAGTTGATACTCCACTCGATCGATCAGACGGCCGCTGGCATCCAGTAGTTCAATCGTTTCTCCTTCCGCACTTAACAAACCCTCAAAGGGGCCTGTGACCTTGGAAAGTGGGACTTGATATTTGGTGCGCTGGGTGTTGACGTTCTGGGCGATCACCAGGTAATCCCCCGCTGCGATGGTAGTTGCCTGTGGGATGGTGTAGCGGATGGCGTTTTGAACCTGCCAGCCGCTGAGATCGACCCTTTCACTACCGGTGTTGACCAATTCGAGAAATTCCGCGTGTGCGGTAGGATCGTCTGGATCGGAATGGATCTCGTTGATCAGGATATCGGCCTGACTCCGCAGGCAGAATCCTGCCTGGATAAGAACCAGGGTGGAAAAAGCAAGAAAAAGGGGGAGCACAGAAAAGCAAGGCAGCTTCCGTGCGGAAAAAAAGGCGCTAAGAACCATCGACTCAATTCTCCCAATGTGGCGTATCAAATTGAATAACTCATCTTGTATGTAAATATATCGATTTTCTGCCGGTTCGGCAACATAACGGAACCGATTCAATCCATTAACCAAAAAAAATCCCCCAAAGATGGGGGCAAGTTGGAAAATGGGAAAAACGTCAAAACAGAAGAAAAGAGGATTAGTCTTTCCCTCTGATTTGTTCTCTTAGGGTTTGGAGTGGAGAAATTGCATCCCACTCTGGTTTCATTTGTCGGATGACGGGGGCTGCTTGTTCCAAAATGGGCAAAATTGTTTCAAGACTTAGCACAATAAACTGCCACAAGCATTCACGCAGGGGGATCACCTGATCCGATCCCGTGCTGGGTGGTTGGAATAGAAGGGTCTGCCGGGCCCTCTCATAGGCGTGGATGGCGAAACCGCGACTGAGTTTCTCGTTGATGGCCAGCAAATCGTGGATTTCGTCGGGGTACAGCTCTTCATCGAGGATGGATTTCATTTCTTCCGCCAGGGCGGTATATTCGTTGCCTTCCAGCCACAGGACGCCGGAGGTCCAGGCTCCCAAACCAGCCCCATCCGTAAGTACCCAGGCTATCTTGCCTGGGGTGCCGGGGTGGGTTTTGAGGACGGCATGAAAATGAAAATGCAGTTCCCCAGTGCTGGTGGATCGAACCGTCTCTTCAATGTGCCAGTCTGGCTGGGCTAAACTGCGCAGTTGCATGGTATAGGTATGATCCGGCTGTAGCCCCGAAAGCACCACCGGGGCGTCATGGTTTGGGATCGAGGTACAGAACAGCGGATTGAAAACCGGCAGATCGGCTGGTTCCACATCCCGGCGGCGAGGCCGGAACACCAAGCGGGAATGCGCCGTGGCCGACCGGTATGCCGGGGCGGGCTGCATCCGCTGGCCGAGTTCTTCCAACGCCTGAATCAATGGCGCGTACAAGGTGGACACCGCCTCTCTGGAATCGCTCAGCGCTTGGCGGGCCGCTTGCAGGCGTTGGGAAAGCACGGCCAGCCAATCCCGCTTATGATATTCCGCCATCCACATCTCGATCAGAGAAGGGGAGGGAGACGATTCGTGGATCGAACGGTTGATATAGGCCAAAAACCGGCCACGGTCTTCCGTGGAAACCGGTGGATTGTTTTGAGAGGATAAGGGGAACATCATGGTCTCAGTCTCCTTCGCGGAGAGGATCTCGTCAATCAATTGGTTCACCCGGTTCCATCTGGCTTCATCAGCGAAAAGGGGATGATTCTCTTTATTGTCATTCATGGTCTTCACCAGTCGTTCTATGCATGGCTCATCAGTTCGAGGACTTCACGTCGGCATTGATTCCAAATGTAATCAACCGATCCCCTGGGGATTCCCAATTCCTGACCGATCTCTTCATTGGTTTTACCTTGGGTTTTCAGCAGAACCATCTGTGGGCATGAAATTTGCCGTCCCCGATAGGTGATAGTGATATGCCGCAAGGCGTGAAGAATCCGTTCCAAGTCATGCTGGGATGCCCAGTCATGCTGTTCGGGCGCCGTGGCGATTTGCAGCTGACTGCCATCCACCTCTTGTTGTGTATGCGTGATTCGAGTCGCCAAGCCGCAACGGGAACACTTCCAGTCGTTCTCCGGCCCCAGAAGCCCTGGCAGCTCGGTATCGCAACCGATAGGGCAGCGGGTAAAATCAGCGCCACATTCGGGACATTGCGTTTCGGCCCGATTGGCCCGTGTGCTGCCGCAACGCCAGCAGGCATAATCGGTATGCGTATGTTTGCGAATCATATCGATGAGCCGCATCTTGGCGATGTGATTCACCGCCCGCTCGAACCCCGCGTCGGCCATCCAGGCCGGAACATCCCGTTCTTTCTCACTTCCAGTAACGAGCCAGTCCGCCTTCTTGTCCCAGGCCGCATCGAGTACATTTTCCCGGTATTCGTTCCAGGTCCCGGTCCAATGGGCGGGAACGGGGAAAGGGGATGGCTGTTTTTCCAAGACCGTTTCCTTGGGGATGTAAGGGATGCCGAAATCGCGGAGGAAATGTTCTTTTTCTTCCTCGTCATACCTCTTTATCGGTAGACTGCCCCCCCCCAGCTGAAAAATATAAATAATTTTTTCTTTGAATTCCAACGCCAGCTTTTTCCCCTTGCGGGAGAAGAATACCCTATGTGGTGTGAGTTCACCCTCCTCCTCCATCGATAGCGCATAGTCCCATTGATGCAGCATCTCCCGGCTTTCCGCATCCCAGACGAGAAGCGTCTGGTCGGAACGGGCGGCAGCGATGGTCTTCGCATCTTCGGTTATGGCGACGCATTGCATGAAGCCTTTTCTCCGGCCCCGGCTCTCCAGGGGAGGGTAGAGGGCTGGTTCAGGGATTTCTCGATGCCAAAGCCGGGCGGACATATCCGTCATGGTGCGGACCAATTCTTCCATCACACATCCCCACAACTCCTCCTCCAAATCCTGCAGATCGATCGAGAGGGAACTGAGACCCCCTACGTGCTTTCTCACAACATTGCGGCATGTGGTTCGAATAATCTTGCAATGCCGATCGATCCCTTCGTTGATGAATCCCGCGGGGATCGAGGCATGAGGAGAGTATAGAAGACGGATCACGCGGGGGGTGAAAAAAAGGACGGAGGGTAAATCATGAGACAGTAATTCGATATTGCGTTGGAGGGCGGTTGGATTGTACTCACCAATAGGGATGAGCCGGGCAATCACCTGGGTCAGGGCCGGTTCGATCTGGCTTTCCAGAAAATCCGTCATCGATTCCGTATACCATACGGCTTCCTGCAATTGCTGGCGTAACCGCCCTGCCAAACGCTGCAACGCTTTCTTCTTCTCTTCCGGAGAGGGCGAGTCAACAGCCAGGCTGATCAGTTTTTCTGTGGAGTTCATAGTAAAGCAGTTTCTTAAATTGTGATGAATAAGTTATTTGTTTTGAAGATGTTGGGGCTTGTCTGAAAACCGCAAAAACAGCAGGGAAATCCCTTGGTTGGTAAGGATCATACACGGTCAACGCGGACATGGCAAGTTCCGTCCGGTTTGGCAAAACTGGAACTTGCCCGATTTCATCTCCCTGGCGTGGGAGAGTTTTTGACCGCGTTTGATGGTCGGCAGGAGGGAGAATTACTTTTTTTCAATCAGAAGCCAAATCCCATAGTTGATCCCATTGCTCCCTTCCGGTTGCGGAGTCAGGATGCGGGCATGATGGATACCCAGTGCATCGAGGATCTGTTGAAATTCTTTCCTCGTCTCATCTACAGTGTAGTTTTTGGGCCCCCCGCTTTGTTTTTCCCGTACCAAAGCGGCTTGGGCGGGTGGCATGGTGGGAGGCAACCCCCGCCCGATCAGTGCCTTACCCCCTGGCTTGAGCACCCGGTAGACCTCTTGGAGGCTGAGCTTCAAGTCACCCCAAAAAGGGAATGAGCCGCGCGAGACAATCACATCGGCATAGTCATCCCGGAAGGGGAGCCATTTGGCATCGGCAAAAATCGTGCATACCCGGTCCGCGACCCCCAGTTTGAGGGCGTCTTCCGCGAAACGGGCGGAAAAATAGGGATTGATATCGGCGTTGATCCAATACATCGCCTCCGTGACCTGGCACAACGTGAAAACCAGGTGGCCGGGCCCGCCACCCAGGTCAATGCCAATACCGGGCAGGGTCTGGATTTGCAACTCATCCCGAATCCACTCTGCCAAGTAGGGATAGACCGGATTCAGCACCGTATCCGCCGTGACTTGAAAACGGGCGGCATATTCTTTGGCGTCCTCACTGGGGGTTGGGACATGCAGGGGTGTATCGGCGAAGACAGGCTGGCATAACAGCAGCGCAATCCATCCCCATACAATCTTTATCATGGTTCTTCGCTCCTAAAAGTTGGGCTGAAACTTGGTTTCACCACCAGTCCGGGGGATATCACCGGCGCTGACGGCGCCGTTGGTTGGGTCATACAACGTTACCGCGCTGGGGCCGACGAGGCTTCGGGCCCATATCTCGGTTTGCAGACCTTGGTTGGTGATGCCATCCGGACCCATGGAGTTCAATACCCACGCTTTGGGATGAAAATCCGGCATGGCGCTCACAGTAAAAAATTCATGATTGCGGTAGTTGTAGGTGTTTCGGAACAACTCATCTTCGTAGCCCTGCGCGGACCATTCCAGAAATGGATCTTGCAGACTGACACTCGAGATGTAGGCTACGGGTGTACTCAGAGGAATCAAGCGGTAATCGATAGGGTTGTAGCGGGGGGGAAAACTGCCATCATCAAAATAGGGATAATGGTTGTGGTCAACGCGATAACTTTCCAGTGCCGTGGACAGGGCCAGCATATCCGATTTGACCCGCGCGAGTTTGGCGCGGGTTTGGGCGGATATGAAATTCGGCACCGCGATCGCGGCTAAAATCCCAATGATGGCAACGACAATCAGCAGTTCAATCAGGGTGAAGCCAGAAATACGAGGTTTGTTCATAGCATCAAATCTTATAATTATAAATGGAATACTAATTCTATTATAAGGATCTGGTGCCCATGGAAGATAGGTTCAAGACCCATCTTTTTGCCGAATTTCCAGATTCTTTGATCCCCGCTTCTTTGGAAATGGAGCATAGCCCTTGATTGAAAAGCCGCTCTGAAGATGATGATTCAAAAACAAGAAATGGATTGCTCTCCAATGGATTTTGTTATGGAAAAAATGATCGCCATTCTAGCCAAGGCGCATGATCCTTGGTTTGTGGTGGGGATTGTGGGGCAAATCGCCTTCGGCAGCCGGTTCATCGTGCAATGGATTGTTTCTGAAATCAAAGGCCGCAGCGTGATCCCCATCAGTTTTTGGTACCTGAGTATCGTGGGCAGTCTGCTATTGCTGACCTATGCGTTTTACGAAAACCAACTGGTATTTATTTTGGGGCTTTTGTTCAATACCCTTATCTATGGTCGCAACCTGTTCTTGATCTATGCGGGCAAGAAGAAGGATGCCACCGAAAGCGCCGCGATCGCGATGATCCGAGGCGAGTTTGTTGTAGACAAACCCCGGTAATCCTGGCAGATCAATCAGCCTCGAGAAGATGGTTGCTTACTGCTTGGCGGACGAGATCAACGCCTGGAAATGCTGTGCGTCGTGGATGGCAAACCCTTGAAACGAGGGATAGGCGCGTAAGATATTCTTGGCCTCGGCCAGAGTTTGTTTGAAATGGGGATATGTCAGCCGGGCAAAACTGATGGTGTCTGGATCAATTGAGACGCGCGATTGGATCGGCCAATGCCAGAAGGCCGTACTGGGTGTGGTCTCCCCCGACGAAAACGGCTGAGCCGATGGATAAAGAATACATTGCGCCGGGGTGGCGGTATTCAGGACAACGAATCCCTGGGAGAGAGGGACCGCGGGAAAACCGGGGATG
>JAVFAP010000118.1:0-9195 GCA_034002445.1 bacterium
AATGATAATTGCCCGTACCGATATGGAAATAACGGCGGAGCCCATCCTCTTCTTCCCGAACGACCAGCAGGGTCTTGGTATGCGTTTTCAAAATGGGGAATCCATACGTCACATGAACCCCCGCTCGCTCCAAGGTCCGAACCCAGTTAATATTCTTGACTTCATCAAAACGGGCCTTGATCTCCACCAGCACCGCCACCTGTTTACCGTTTTCTACTGCCTTCAGCAGCGAGCGGATAATGGAGGAATCGTCCGCGGTGCGATACAGGGTTTGCTTGATCGCCAGCACCTTGGGATCATGGGCAGCTTCCTTCAAAAAACGCTCCACGCTGCCCGCGAAGGATTCATAAGGGTGGTGGACCAAAAAATCACCCTGGCGAATAAGGTCAAAAAGCAGTTTGGGCTCGTCCGTATCATCAAAATCACGGATTTTGGCATTGATGACCGGGCTCCAGGATTTACACTTGAGATGCGGGACATCGATGGCGGAGTAAAGGCTCATCATCTGCGCCAGACCCAGGGGGCCATTAACCTTGTAGATATCATCTGGCGTCAAGCCCAGTTCGGCAGTGAGCCAACTCAGGGTAATTTTCGAAGCATCACCGTTGATCTCCAACCGCACCACCGGCGCGAATTTCCGATAACGGACCTCTTCTTCCATCATATCCAGCAGATCTTCCGCCTCTTCTTCATTGCGCTCCACATCCGCATTGCGGGTAATCCGAAACGGGGTGCTTTCGACAATCTCCATCCCAGGAAACAACATTTTCAAATTGGCGGCAATCAACTGTTCCAAGGGTAGAAACTGGTTTTCCACTCCCGTATCCACCCAGCGGGGTCGGTTCTGCGGAATCTTCACCCGGGCATAGGCCATCTCGTTCGTCTGCGGCTTGCGTACCCGCACGGCCAGCGAAAGACTCAGATTGCTCAAAAACGGGAACGGCTGCCCCGGCCCTACCCCCAAGGGAGTTAGAATCGGGAACACACTGCGCTTGAAATAGTCATCCACATGTTTCTTTTGTTCCGGCGCAAGATCCGTGTAATTTAGGATGGCGATATTCTCCTGCTGCAACGCGGGCAAAATTTCGTTGATCAAGCAGCCTCGCTGCTTCTCTATCGATTCCTGTACCCGGTTGCGAATCAGGGAAAACTGTTCCGCGGGATTCATCCCATCCAGTCCGGTCTTGGTGGTCCCCGCGGCGATCATGCGCTTCAAACCACCCACACGTTTCATAAAAAACTCATCGAGATTATTACCAAAAATCGCGATAAACAAAGCACGGTCCAGTAACGGAGTGCGGGGATCCAGGGCCTCGTGAAGGACGCGGTCATTGAAATCGAGCCAACTGAGTTCCCGGTTGATAAACAGTTCGGATTTTGAGAGATTATTCATTGAGGTTACCGTACATGGATTCATGATAGTCCAGCCCAGGAATTGGCTCCCTCTGCTTCCCTGGCCGGCCCTGCATAGATTATCGTTTGCTTTCAGCCAAATGTAAATTACACGAGGGGGTAGATTCGGGTTTTCTTAGGCTTTTCCCAGCCTTTGTCCCGGGAAATCGTAAGTTTTTCCGGTTTGGATCGGCGATCATACCACGCGTTGGTTTCCAGTTTCTTGGATGAGGCCAGGGGCAATGGGTGACAAGGCATCCCGATGTCATGGACATGTGGGAAGAGTCTTGCTCAATCATTTGGTAAAATTACCAGAATTTGCGAAATATTGATTGATTTTCTGAGATTTCCCGTCAAAATGAATCGGTGATCCATTCGAAAGATTCAATCCACGTGACAAGGAGATCTATCATGAAAGCAATATTTGGTGGTTTGATGTTGGTGGCGCTGCTTTGCAGCCCCGGCATCGCGCAGAACATTTCGTTTACCTACGTGACCGAAATTCCCACCGCCGCGGACCTAGGCATGCCTTATGCCGTCGCAACCGATGCGCAGGGCGGGCTGTACTACACCCTGTATTCCACGGGGACAAACTTATCCGGCTGTTTCTATATCGCCAACCCGCTGAGCGCGCCACCGGCCGATCAGCATGCCATCGTGGATGGCGGCTGGGATTTCACCATCCCCAATGGCCGGGGGATGACCGGCGTCGATGTCGATAGCCAAGGCAATGTGTATGTTTCGACCGATACGGGAACGGCTGCGAGTTCATCAATCCGTAAATTCGGACCCGCACCGGATTTCGAACTGGATTTCGATTTTGGAGCGGAAGGGATCTACGGCAACCGTTTCGAATCCGTGGGCCTCATGACCGATTCGATCGTGATGGGTTTGCTCTTTGATCAGGTGATTTTTTATGACGCGCAAACAGGCGAGGTCTTACACACAGCGGTCTTGGGCGAAAACTACCACCGGGATGTTGCCTACAACGCCGCAACGCAGGATATTTACCTTTCCCGCAACCGCACCATCGATGGCTATCCCGTCCCGGTAGGAACCCGTCTTTCCGGCGGTTCTCCCACCAATTTGGCGGGGTACACCTCCGTCCAGATCAATTTCATCCCCCAGGGTGGCCAGGTCGGCCAATATGGTACCAAATTGCAAAAACTGGGCTACGATCCCGTCAACAACTTGATCATGGTGGTGGATAGTTCGGGGATGGCTGCGTTGGGCGAAGGCGAAACCTACCAGACCAACATCGCCTTCTACAATCCTTCGAATACCCAAACCCCCGTGGCTCGGATCAATGGCTCCGATTCGACCAGCGGTCCCCTGCGCGAAACCGGCGATGCGGAAGTGGCCCAGATCAACGGCGAGACGTATGTATTCATCACCGATCGGAATGTGGATCTATTCAAACGGATCCTAGTTTACAAGATGCAGAAAGGCACCGAGGTTGGGGAATGGACTCTCTTTTAATCCGTTCCAATCCCAACCTGCGGCATCGGCATCGAGTTGAGGACGTAGGATGAAGAACCCAATGTACAGCCGAACAGGCTTCACTTTAATCGAACTGCTGATCGTTGTTGCCATCATCGGCATCCTGGCGGCGATTGCGGTCCCCAATTTCATGAACGCCCAGGTCCGCGCCAAGATCGCTGGGGCGGAAGCGGACATGCGAAACATCGGCACCGCCATCGAAATGTACACCATGGACTACAATAAAGCCCCGCGCACCATGACGGAAGGCTGCTATTCCGGCACCTGCGAGGGCGTGCAGTTTTCGCGCTATATGCGCATGACCAAGTTGACCACCCCCATCTCGTACATGTCTTCGGTCCCCGAGGATATGTTCAACACCGAACTGCTGCGGGTAGAATCAACCGAACCAGTGAACACCTATCCCTATTGGGAACCTGTGTTCGCGGACAATTACCGCACCCCCACCCGGCTCGGGCTGCATTTTAAAGATCAAGCCAAGCCCTGCCGGATGTGGACGTTGATGAGTTACGGGCCCGATGGGGATTTCGAAGCGGCGGGCGGCGGCGACCTGGCCCCCTACAATTCCTCCAACGGCTTGGTCTCCAACGGGGACATCATGCGGTTTGGTTTGTAACCCGTTTTGAGAAATGACAAAGAAAACGCCTCGCCTTGTGGGAAACCCTGGGCGAGGCTGTTTTTTTACCAAAATTTTAAGCAAAGGATTCTGAAATGAACCGAACAACCCTATCCATCCTATTCACTGGGATCATCGTATTATCGAGCCTCCTGGGAACCGAAGCACCCGCTTCCCCCGTCCAGGCCTTTCCCTCCCTCGCCGAGTCGTATGATGTCATTGTCGCCGGTGCGGGGACAGGCGGCGTGGGGGCCGCTTTGCAGGCGGCCCGACTCGGCGCCCGCACCCTTCTGGTGGAAGAGACCGACTGGATCGGCGGGCAAATGAGCGCCGCCAGTGTCACCAGCATGGACGAAGGCTACCCGCCCCGCCGCTGGGTACGCTCCCGCGGCGTCTACCGCGAATTCATCGCCCGCACCGAGGCCTTCTACATGGCGGTGGGCCAATCCAACGACACCTGTGCCGTTTCCGAAGATCACTTCGGGATGGAACCCCACATCGCCCAGCGGATCCTGTATGCCATGATCGCCGATACCCAGGGCAGCATCACCCCCTCCGGCGAGCGTGCGGTGCTGGATGTGGTCCTTCGTGCCCAGGTGACCGAGGTCCGCTGCGAAGGCAACCAAATCCAGGGAGTGCGGCTGCACGATGAAAGTGGTTCCGACAGCAGCCGGGATATCTCCTGCACGGTGCTGATCGACGCGACCGAGTATGGGGACGTGATCCCCCTCACCGGCGCGCGCTACCGCGTCAGCCACCTCACCAGCGATCAACTGCAAGATCGGGGAGACACCAATCCACCCGTCCAGTACAACACCTGGACCGCCAGCATCCGCCAGTATTCCGGTTCGGTCCCAGAGTCCCTGCGAATGACTACGCCCCCTCCCGGCTACGATCCTACGCGGATTGCTCCCCAACTTGATCATGGCGACAGCCTGTCCCACCGTTTTCCCTGGTCCTTTACCCGCTTTTTAAAATACCGGGGCATGCCCGATTCCAGCAGCCCCTTCCGGGTGCAGAATGGCAACGGCCTGGTCCTGACCCGGTCCTGCATTAACTTTGGCCCCAACGACCACCCCTTCGATCTGCTCGACATCGAGGATCGATCACACCGGGCCGAGGCCGAATACCAATGCATCCTCAAAACCCTGCGGGTCATCTACTACATTCAAAACAAACTCGGCCGCATGGACTGGTCTGTGGCGAATGATATCGGGTATGATTCCCCCTACAACCACCAGCGCGTTAAAGCCCTGCTCGCGGCCCACCCCGAACTGACGCCCTACGAAGCCGTGCTGGTGCACATGCCGCCCATCCCCTATGTTCGCGAAAGCCGGCGGATTGTCGGAGACTTTGCCCTGACCGCCAAGGATGTGCGCCGTAAAAAACCCTTTACCCCCCGCCGCTTTCCCTCCGCGATCGCGCTGAACGATTATCCCGTGGATATCCACGGCGGCGAGGAACAGGTGCGTTACCTGGAAGTGGGCCTGGACTCCCCCGAGGACTTTCCCCAAAAATTCGACCAGTGGGGACATGGCGCGTTTCAAGTTCCCTTCGAATGCCTGATCCCCGAAACAATCGACGGACTGATCCCCGCAGAGAAAAATTTATCCCAGTCCCGCATGGCCAACGGCGCCACTCGCTTGCAGCCCAGCACCATGCTCAACGGCCAGGCGGCGGGCGCGTTGGCAGGCCTGGCCGTGCGGCTGCGCAAAGCCCCACGCCTCGTGCCGGTTTTGGCCGTACAGGAAGTGCTGCTGGACGCCCGGAACGATATCGCCGCTTGCTGGTATGACGATATCGACCACGGCACCGAGTTGTGGAAAGCCATTCAACTGGCCTGGACCTACCAGGTCTACGAGATCGAAGGGCGGGATTTCGGCCCCCTAAAAAAAGTTACACCCGAAAACATCCTCGCCTGCAAAACAAAACTCCAGGCCCTGCGTATCCCCGGCGCGGAAACCCCGGCGGATTTGCGTGCTTTCGATGGGGAGATTGCCACCCGCGCCGAGCTGGCCCGCGCAGCGGCACAAGCGATCCGCTCGATGATCACGAACCCCTTCCGCATGGGGCATCAATAAACGGGTTCGGAACCCAGCCGAGCGCAATCCCTCTGCCAACCGGCTGGGTTCCCTTCCCCCTGTTTGAAGATACAACATAGGAATCACGATGGATCTCTACCCAGGAGGAAAGAATTTTGAATCAGAATTGGGTGTTTATGGATGCGGGCGATACCTTCATTTATGGCTATCCCACCCTGTACCAGGCCATCGCCGACTGCTTCTCCCGCTGCGACTGTCATGTGGAACTGGACCAGGTAGAAGCGGCGATACGAAATGGGATGACGGTGGAAGACCGGGGAGCCCTCCGCTACCAGGACCAGTTTGAACGGTATCTGAAAAATCTGTACCGGCACGTCCTCATAGCTCTCGCCTATCCTGGCAATCTGGACGATGCCACGAACTGGCTCTGGGCTGAATGGTGCAGTGGGCACCGCTTGCGCCTCTTCGATGACGCCTATGCGGCCTTATCCCAATTGCGTGAATCCGGATTCCGCCTGGGCGTGATTTCCAACTGGGATACCACCTTGATCCCTGTGCTGGAACGGCTGGGCGTCCTGCCGTTCTTTGATGTGGTGGTGGGCTCCTGCGATGTGCATTGGGCCAAGCCCGATCCTGAAATTTTTACCTGTGCGCTGGAACGGGCTGGAACCCAGGCGGCGGGCAGTTGGTACCTGGGCGATCAGTTGGAGATGGATATTCTTCCCGCCCGGCAATTGGGTTTTACGACCCTCTATGTCGATTACCACAACAAACGCGCGGCACAAGGCGTGGCCGACTACTGGGTGGATTCCCTCCGTCAGGGCTTGGAAATCATCTTGCGGGGCCATCCCCCAGTTATGTTGGCGAAGAATGAGGGCTGAATCTTCTGTATCCACCCCTTCTGGGGTATGATGAAACAAATTGTGTTTGGCGGGGTACGGGCTTGATCCGATGATTCGCATTGAAGATTTATGCAAAAATTATGGCAAAGTCAGGGCGGTCTCGCACCTGAATCTGACCGTGCCGGATGGGGAATTGTTCGGCTTCCTGGGTCCGAACGGGGCGGGAAAAACCACCACCATCAAAATTTTATCCGGTCTCTTGCGCCCGACTTCCGGCGCCACCTATGTGGGCAGTGAAGCGGCGGGTGTGTTTAATGTCATGGATATGCCGCAGCAAGCCAAGGCCATCACCGGCTATGTCCCCGACAGCCCCTACCTTTACGAAAAACTGACCGGGTATGAGTACATCCACTTTGTCGGTGGGCTGTATGGCGTGCCCCCAAAAAAAGTGAACGCGCATATTGAAGAGTATTTTACCCTGTTCGGTCTCTTGGACGCGGCCCATAGTTTGATCGAATCGTACTCCCACGGCATGCGCCAGAAGGTGGTCTTTACCGGCGCGATGGTCCACGAACCCCAAGTGTTGGTGGTCGATGAACCCATGGTAGGCTTGGATCCCAAAAGCAGCCGCCTGGTCAAGGACCTGCTCAAACGCAAGTGTGCGCAAGGCGTGACCATCTTTCTATCCACCCACACCCTAGATATCGCCGAGGAACTCTGCCAGCGCATCGGCATCATCCAGCGGGGGGAATTGTTGGTCGTGGGAACCATTCATGATTTACGAAAACTGGCGAAAGAAGAATCTTCCGACTTGCGTCTGGAATCACTCTTCCTTAAACTAACTGAGGAAGAAAATTCGATACAAAGTGCCTGATCCCATGGGTTCACCCGAACAATCGACAACCAAGTTGAAATTCGTCACGGCGCGCTTCGGCGAAATCGAACTCGCGCCGTCGGATATTTTGACATTCCCCGAAGGGCTTTTGGGCTTCGCCCATGTCCGGCGGTATGTCCTGGTGGAAGAACCCGGACAAGAACCGTTTCTGTGGATGCAAGGAATCGACGATCCGGATTTGGCGTTCATTGTCGTCAATCCCCATCTCTTCTTCCCCGGCTATGAAATTCAAGTCAAGCCGCAGGAACTGACCACAATCCATCTGACGGATCTGTCCATGGCGGATGTGCTGGTGATTATCACGCTGCCCGAGGATCCAATGGAACTGACCGCGAATTTGCGCGGCCCGGTCATCATCAACCGCGAGAATAATTTTGCCAAGCAGTTGGTGTTGATCGATGACCGGTATCATACCAAGCACTTTTTGCTAAAAGAAATTCCCGATTATCTGGCCACTCCTCCCGAACGGAAAAAAAGCCAGAGCAAACCAGGCGACGCCCCCAAACAACCCTGAACGGGGCCGGGCATCGCACCAAACCGGTTCCCGTCCCCGCGGGACCACTCCCCTTGCCGGGGGACAAAGGGCTTGGCAGAAAGCCCGCGCCAGGGATTCTATACATCGCGTGATTGAGGGGCAGCGGAGGCCCGGATGCTGGTTTTGAGCCGTAAACGAGACGAGAGTATCATCATTGGTGATGATGTCATCATCACCGTGGTGGATATTAAGGGCGAGCAGGTGAAAATTGGCGTCACCGCGCCCAAAAATGTCTCCATTCACCGCAAGGAAGTCTACGAAGCCATCCAGCAAGAAAACAAAGCCGCGGCCCGCACCGACACCCGCCGCCTGACCGGCTTGGCCCAGGTTCTCCAAAAAGCCAAAACCCCCTCCTCGTAATCCATTATTCTCATGCTCTTCCATGCCCTGCTTCCTACATTTGTAAACACCCTGGCCGTTCTCGCGGGAGCGGGGCTGGGGCTATGGCTCCACGGCCGCATGTCGGCCCGCTTCAAAACCGTGCTCTTCCAGGCCATCGGCCTGGCAACCGCGATCATCGGCATTCAAATGGCGATCCCCACCCGGGAAGTCCCCTTGCTGGCACTTAGTATGATTCTGGGTGGCCTGCTAGGCGAATGGCTGAATATCGAAGAAAACCTGAAACGGCTGGGCGACCGGATGCAATCCCTCTGGGGAGGCGAGGGAAGCGCGTTTACCGAAGGCTTTGTTTACGCTAGCCTGCTTTTTTGCGTGGGCGCGATGACCGTAGTCGGGACCTTCCAGGCGGGCGTGCAGGGCAACGGCGATCTGATCTACACCAAAAGTTTGATGGACGGCCACGTGGCCATCTTTCTGGCCGGAGCGATGGGCGCGGGCGTCCTGGCCAGCGCGGGCACGGTCTTGGTGGTCCAGGGCCTGCTGACCGTCCTGTTCCTGCTCTGCGGGGCCGGCTTCCCCGCACCGGTAATCGCCGAAATCGGCGCCGCCGGTGGCCTGCTCATCATGGGAATCGCGATCAACCTCCTGGAGATCGGCCACGTCAAAGTCGGCAACCTCCTCCCCAGCATGGCCTTCATCGCTATCTTCGTCTGGCTGAAACTATTATTCTAAAACAACGGGCAGTGGATATTGGATATTGGATAGCGGATAGCGGATAGTTATTACATAAATCGTAGGTTGGGCTCAACGCAATTGTAGGGTGGGCTCAAAGCGCCGTTAGGCGCGTAGCCCACCATTGTGCCGCACCCACGTCTGCGAAACCCAACACCCTCCCCCCACCAATTGCATCCAAAAAAAGCGCTGAAAGCGCGCCCCCTGGATAGCGAAGCGGGGAATCCGCGCCACCGGATGGAACGCTGAAGCGACACCGCACCAACCCTGTCTTCACGTATATGCCAAACCCATCTCCACCC
>JAVFAP010000119.1:0-9141 GCA_034002445.1 bacterium
TATTTGGAAAGTATCAACGAGAAATTTGGAAAAGGAGCTGGAAATCAGATCATCACCCAAATCGCCTCGTTCATCCGAGAGCAAGAGCAGGATCGTTTCTATTGTGCCCGCTGGAAGGGGGGCAGTTTTATCTTTGTTTTTCCAAACTATGATGAAGAGGCGGTTGTATCGTGGATGATGCGGTTGAAAGCCCATCTCGAACACAATCCCCTGCCCATCCGGGATAACCAGAGTTTCAGGGCTTCATTTTCGGCTTCGGTTGCCGATATTAGCGGTATTATCCCGTTTGGAGAAGCGATTTCGTTGACAGAGGATCTCCTTTTTCTCGCCAAATCGGTCGGGAGAAACCGAATCCTCACCCCGAAGGACAAACTCACCCCGTTGTTGAAACGGGTGTTGTTGGCCGACGATGACGAATTAATCGCCTCCATCGTCAAACACCGCCTCACCCGGGAAGGGTTTGAGGTACACCACGCGCCGGATGGGGAAGAAGCGTTACGGATGGCAAAAACGGGGACCTATTCGCTGGTGATTCTGGATGTCAAAATGCCGGTTTTCGATGGATTTGAACTGGTGAAACTATTGCGGGAGATGCCGACCTACAGCAAAACCCCCATCATGATGCTCACTTCACTGGGGGAGGACAAAGACATCGTCCGAGGATTGAACCTGGGAGCCAATGATTACATGCTCAAACCGTTTTCTCCCCTTGAGTTGATCGCTCGCGTACGAAGGATGCTGAAATCATGAAAACCATTTTGTTGGTCGATGATGATGAATTGATTCTGGAGATTGGCAAATACGCTCTCCAAACCCAGGGAGGATTTGCCGTTTTCACAGAGAAGCGGGGAAAACGGGTATTGGAGACGGTACGGCAGGTTAAACCCGATTTAATTCTTCTGGATGGATTCTTGGAAGACATTGATGGCAAGGAGGTTCTGGCCGCTCTTAAACAAGATCCCGAGTGCCGCGATCTGCCGGTCATCATGCTGACAGGAATTATTGACCCCAAAATCCACGAAACCCTCTTGGCAACGGGAGCCATCGGCATCATTCTCAAGCCCTTCGATCCCTTGCAATTGGCCCAGCAGATCAACGAGATTATCCAAACACACTGAACCGGGATGGCATTCCCCTTCATGATTTCAAAGGAATCGCGATGAATATTTTGCTTCTTTTTTTACTGGCTGCTGTCCAACTTTTTCCAACCTCTATGGGATGGGGACAACCAACCCAACCTGTGTTGCCAGCCCCAGACAGCGATCCGTTATCCTACGAAGCCCAGTTTGAGACGGCGAAACAAAATGCCCTTGGAGGTCGGTATGAGGAGGCCATCCGGCTTTACAGCCAAATGCTGGCCACCTACCCTGAGAACACCGATCTCTTGATGGGGCGGGGTTTGGCTTATAGTTGGTCTGGAAATTATACCGACGCGCTGGTTGATCTGGAAACGGTCACACAACGGACACCCAATAATGCAGAGGCTTGGCTGGCCTATGGCAACGCTTGCTTTTGGTCCGGCAAGAATGAGGCCGCGCTGACGGCCTACGGGAAATGTATCGCCATCAATCCAGCCAATCCTGAACCGCATATCGCCCGGGCCAAAATTTATTCCCAGGCAGGGCAAGGGGATCTTGCTCGGCAAGAGTTAGAGAGTGCTGTCCAGAAAGGGGCCCCTCCAACACTCCTCGACATATTATCCCCCTTCCCAACGGAAGAGGAAACCGTAATAGAGAAACGGAGAAAGGCACCGCAATCGATTACTCCCCATCCCTTTTGGGAAGCAGCGTTTTCTTATGATTTCACCGACTTGCACCCGAGCGGGAGCGATTGGCAAATCCACACCACCGCCATTCGGCGAGAGACGGAAAGCGGGGTAATTGGAATCGAAGGAATTCTGGCGGAACGGTTCAATTATTGGGATGAAGGGGTCGCCGTGGAGGCGTATCACGAATTATGGGACAACGCCTATGGCAACCTGCGCCTGCAAGGGATGGAAGATGCGGAAGTCATGCCCCATTTCGATGGCTGGGTGGAGATCTATCAAGGGATTTTGGATAGTTGGGAAGTCTCCGGCAGTATCCGGTATATGAACTTTACGGATGGCGATATCAAAATTTATGGCGTGGGTGCGGCAAAGTATATCGGCAACTGGTACCTGCGCGGCAAAACAACGTTCAGTACCGGCCTCGGCACGACGGATGTATCCCAGACATTCCTGATTCGCCATTATTTTGGGGTAACGGACAACTATGCGCATTTCCAGGTGACATTTGGGGATGAATCCACCTTGATTGGCGAAGGCCCGCATATCGAAAGCCGGGCTAACGAGACTTTTGTTCTGGGTTTTCAAAAATTCCTCACCCCCTCCTTTGGCATTTTCGCCGATTTGCATTACCAGGATGTCGAAGATGCGGCGGAACGGAGAGGGATTTTAGCGGGGATCCGCTATCGCTGGTAAAGGGATCAATCAGTACGCGCCCTTGCCACTGAGAACAGCAGGCAAGGTGCGCCACAGAATCCAGAGATCCAGTTTCAAACTGCGGTTCTGGATATATTGCAAATCCAATTGAACCTGGCGGCGGAAGGAGAGATCGCCACGGCCTTGAATCTGCCACAGGCAGGTGAGGCCCGGTTTGACCGTCAGGCGCAGGCGGTCCTGCTCACTGTAGAGAGCGACTTCTTCGGGAATGGGGGGACGCGGGCCCACCAGCGACATCTCGCCAATCAACACACACCACAACTGCGGGAGTTCATCCAAACTGAAACGGCGTAAAAACCGGCCCACCCCGGTGATCCGGGGATCGTTGCGCATCTTGAAGGCAACGCCATCCTTGCGCTCGTTGAATTGCTGAAGACTGGATTTGCGGGCTTCCGCATCTCCAAGCATGGAGCGAAATTTGGGCAGCCAGAACAGGCGTTCGCCTTTCCCAACCCGTATCTGCCAAAACAGAACCGGCCCACCATCCCCGCACTTGACCAGCAAGGCCAAGAGCGCAAAGAGAGGCCAGCCAAACAAAAGTAAGAGGGTGGCAGCGAGGATATCAATCCCCCGCTTGATCCCGTCCTCGCAAACCAGCGAAAGGGTTTTGGGATGGGGACAGAGAACCGGCTTGGCCTCCCAAAAGGGGGTATCCAGGTCTGGCTGCTGTTTGTCGATGCACAGGTGAGTTTGCCGCATGGTGGTTGTATCGTTTCCGGAACAGAAATCCCGATTGTTCGATTTTTCGTTTGGCATGCTGTATTGGACCGAGGCAAGAGGCATTTCGTTTCCACCCACCTTCTTTGAGTATACTTTTCTCCAGTCAATACTGAATCCAAACGAAAGCCATCCATGCTGATTATCGCAAGGTGGGGGGCGGCGGCTAATGTGAGCGGCGCACGCCAGCGCCATGAATGATTCTGCCAACCGAGTGCAGGGATTTCGGCCAGCGGATTCCACTGTTCCCTGCCCCATGAGTGGGCTTCAGGGGTGTTCCCGCGGGCCGCGGACCATGACCAGGATAACGCCCTCTTCTTCTGTTTCGGCCGCGGGGATCACGCGGGGAAGTTCCACCAATTGCAACAGTTCCTTGACGTGGCCCCGCACCCCGCAGAGGGCCATTTTTCCCTGCGTTTTCTGGAGATGCTTGGCCGCTTGCAGCAGAATGCGAATCCCGGAACTGCTGATATACTCTAATTCTGATAAATTTCCAACGATCCGGTTTTCGCCCTTCTCAATCCAGTCCATCAAGGATTCTTCGACAATCGGACTGGAGGCCGCATCCAGCCGCCCCTTGATGGAGAAAACCAGGACTTGCTCTTTCCGTTCCTTGGTGATTTGAATCGTACCCATGGTTCACCTCTGAAAGCCATCGCACGAATGCTTTTACAGAACATTGTGCCCAGAAAGGCTTCCATCGCCAATAGGGAAAATCGGAACCGGATTGGGTATCGCAACGTTCACTCACGCAACCCATAGTGAAACCAATCGAAGATGGAAACATCGTATTCCCTTTCCACTGCGCCGATGTCCGGGAGGGGACCAAAAGGTCGTGTCGTTCCAAAGTAATCCACCATGATTTCTGAAGGCTGCCCCCGATCGATCAGGGGGGAACCCAGGGCGGGGATCAGAATCCCAGCTGCACTGACTTCCCATTTTGGATCGAGGCTGAAGTTGGATGGATCCTCCACCCCGGCCAGATGCATGAGATTGGAAGAGCGGACCGAGATGGTGGAAAGCGCATCGAGGCTCAGACTTTCCTGACAATCCCAGATGATAGTATTGATCACCGTGGCCTGGCCACCGCCAGAGCCGGTGGTCGGTTTTTCGAACAGGGCGATCCCCTGGTCGCAATCCACAATGGTATTATGGATCACGGTCGCGTTACAGCGGTTTTTGATGGCGATACCCTGAAAACTTTGCTGGATGAGATTATTCGTCAACAGGGGTTGGGACACACCTTCCATAGAGATGCCCTTATTCGCACAGGCGATGATGAAGTTGCGGTCGATCCACGGGGAGGCATCGCCCAGATCGATCCCATCATCCTCGGATCCATGGATGATATTGCCACGAATGATGGAGCGGGGCGGTTTTTCGCCATCGAAGTCGATCGCGTCGTGGTAGCCATGGAGATACAAGAAGCGGTTATCTTCTATAATTGTCGAGCAGCGGTTGCAGTGGACACTTTCTTCCATCGCCATAAACGTGCTATTTCGGACAGAGAGAACAGAGCCAGCCGCATCCACACCCTTGCTGGACTGCCCATCAAACCAGCAGTAATCAATCGACACCGTACTGGACTGCACCGAAACCGTGGCGGGATAGGAAACGGTGCGGAAGGTGAATCCCTCCGCGGCGGAGAAGGAGGCGTTGTGGATCTGGACCGCCGCGGCGCCATGGTCGATGGCGATCCCACCCCAGCGCGAGTGTCCCGGCGCAGGCGCGAAGGTGACGGGGGCGTCGGTTGCCCCTTCGACCGTTAGGGTACCATACACGATGAGCCCTGCATCCTGGGGAAAGTAGATGTGCACGCCGGACTCGATCCGCAAGGTATCAGAGGCCGCAACGATCATATTTCGATCGAACACATATGGGGACTCCTTCGCGGTCCAAGTGATCTCGCCGACAATTTCTTCCCCATCGGTTGGTTTCTGCCCCGCTTTATAGACTACGGTTTGCGTTACATCCACCACTTGATGCCAGGCATCCAAGGCCTGAATGATGTAGCGGTTACCGCCATCCTGCAGCAGGGTGGGATAGTGCCACTGGCCCGACCAGGGTTCAAAGACAACATCCTGGCCGTTGACCTGGACATACCGGGTATGTAGCACGTCCGCCTGGCCTTGAAGGACAATTTGCGCGCCGCCATCGATATGAGCCCAGAGAGACGCGTCGAGGCTGAAATCCGAACTGTCCAAATCAACATTCGCCCCCACCAAGGCCAAGGTGTTCTTTCCGGTCCCGAGCAAGGCGGGATCGATGGAAAACACCAGATACTGGTTATTCGCTTCCGCGCTGCTGTAGGCGGTGGTCAAATAATCGGGAGGGCCCTGGATATGCATGCGGGCCACCTCTTGCCCATTCAGATAGGCGACAAAGCCATCATCCACCAGAACAGAGAGGGACAGGGAGGCCACCTCGGTATCGGGAGGGACATCAAACGAACGACGCAGAAACACCGTCGTGTATTGATCTTCCATATCGTTAAGAACCGTCTGGTCATCTCCATCCCCATATCCAAATCCACCCCTTCCGGTTTCCCAGGCGGAGTCGTCATACTGGATTTGGGTCCAGGCCAGGGGCTCGCCGGCTGGTTCCGTCCGCCCCCGGAAAAATAGCCATTGATCACGTTGGGAAATAACCTGGGCATCAAAGGAGGATGGATCCGAGGAATCCAGAGTCAGGGCTTGAGGGATCATGCCGCGATTATATGCACAAAGCCGGGTATAAATATCCAAGAGTTGGGCGCGATGCTGGGGGGTGGTCACGGGAGCCGTTTGCTCGATCATCTGCGCCATGATGGCAGGAGATAAATCCTGATCGATGATATCGATGATCACCTGGAAATAAAACCGGGCCAAATCAGGATGACGCAACAGACGCTGGACCGAGAGCACCCCATGATGGTGGGGCGGAAGAAAGCCTTCACTGAGAATGGAATCTTGATCCCAGGGCAGAAGATAAAATAACGTATCCCCAGGATTGTGGTAGATAAAATAATCATCCCCCCGTTCCTTGGAAAGCCCCCCTTCCAGATCGTTCAAAACTTGCTTCAGGGCAAACCAGCGAATCCATTGTTCCAAAGCGATCTGGGAGCCGATCTCTAACGCAAACCGATCCTCGGGGAGATTGGAGAAGGCATCACAAAGGGCGATGATATCCGCGTAATCATCTTCCAGTTCATTATTAATTTTGGTGTAGTACGGTTTGTATGCACTTTTCTCTGGCCCCAGGTAATCAAAATTGGCGCGTTCGATCCCCCGGTAGAGGTTGCCACTGGGATCGTGAAAGACACGGTTCATCATATCCCGGTCACAGCGTTCGACCTGGAGATAGGCAGGGGTGTAGGCATCGTTAAAGAGCAAGGAAACCAATTGCACTTCTGGTGCGGGCAGGCCGAGGCGCTGGAAGGCTTTCATGCCAATATATTGGCGGCTGACATTATGCCCGTTGAGGTTGAGTTTGCGGATGGAACCGAAATAACGGGTGGAAGAAAAATCCACGCGGTAACTGTGTGGATCCGCATGGCGCGAGCCTTTCCCCCGGAAGCGAATCCCGACATTGTGGTAGATATCCTGGTTATAGATAAATGTCGCCGGTAGTAAAACATCGCTATTGGGATTGCGGGTCCACAGTTCGGTTTCGTCCTGGGTCCGCATGACCACGCGATAGAGGGGAATACCATTTTCCGGCGGCTGCTGATCTTCCACCCGATAGAACGCGGTCTCTAGCCGTTGTGGAACAGGCCAATAGCCCGCAGAACCAGCAAGATCGACAGCCTCCACAAAAAATTCGACAATGGAGCCACGGGGAAATGCGGGGATCGTTGCCGTGAAGATCCCATCCCCGGCAGAGGCATCCGGCTCCAGGCCCTCATCATCCATCAGGACCGAGGCAAAGGAAGGCTCGGCCTCGGCTTTGTAAAACAGGGTGACAGTTTGGACAGGTTCCGCGGAGTGGATAGCAATGGCCATGACCACTGGCTCTGTCGCCGAGGGGAGGACGGGGGTCTGCGCCAACGCATCTACCACCGGGAACGGAAGCGACCGTGCCGTGGCATTGGGGGCACCAGGAGTGCCATGGACAGGCCCGGCGGCCCAACTCTGAGGGAAGGAGGAAGGCATGGCGGGATGCAGTTTTTCCAGCGAGGCCCCCAGGCCATCAGCCGCCACCGGCCACCCGCATTCATCGCGGTAGGTCACCTGATCGACCAGACGGCCCGCGGCATCCAGCAGGGTGCACGTTTCCCCCGCATTACCGAGATGATTGGCGTAGGGGCCCAGGACGGGGACCTCGCCATAACGGGAGAGAAAGGCCGAGCGATCGGGGGAGATAACCAGGAACGCATGGGCCGCAAGGATGGTTCCAGCGGGGAACGTATACTGAACAGCATCCGTCAAACGCCAGCCACTGAGATCGGCCGCGTCCGGCCCACTGTTGAAGAGTTCGATATATTCATCGCCTTCGTTGAGACTGACGGGGTGGTACATCAATTCGTGGATCCCCACACGGCCCAAGGCCTGGGAAGTCATACACAAGAGAACAATGAGTGCTTGAAGAACCTCGATCCCTTTCATGAAAGCCAACTGACCTTTCCGGTATTCCGACTCGAGGATGGAAACCAAACGAATCCATCCCGGCTATACTGTACTCCAAAGGGGGGGAATGGTTGAGGGGTTATACAGGCAGCAGGTCTCATGGAATTCTGGCGAAACACGAATTATGGCATAATCCATAATTCCGCCACCCACAACCACTTTTCAGCACCGCCAGAAAAACCGCCCATTTCATTCCGCGCAAGATAACACAATTTTATAGTATTCAGGCAAGAAAGCACGGGGCCGGAGGGGATTGTAACGGCGCGGGATTCATAGGCCAAGCCACACGGCCTGTTTGGGGTAATCACAGGGAGGAGGGAGGTGACGCCCGGCAGGGTATGCTAAGACAGATTTAGTTCGAATCAAGCCCCGGCCGAGACAGAAGCGGAACGAAAGAGGCAGGGTCAAGGCCTGTTCCCATTGATCTGAGGGAGTCGTTTGGAGTATTTCAAAAAAAATGAACCTCCAGATAAAAATTATGTTGTAATTTGAATTAGTATAATTTAAAATAGGAAAAACGTGGGATTCGGCAGGATGGTATTGGACGCCAACCCCGCGTGAGTCCCACCCGTTCAAGACAACTATAAGCCGTTGACTTGGACGAACTCTGGAGAGCCCAAAGGAGAAACCATGAAGAAAAAAGACCTATCCCCCGCCGAAATGAAAGTCATGAATCAGTTATGTGAACTGGGTGAAGCGGATATTTCCACAGTCCAGCAGTGCTTCGCCCGCGAGAAAAACTGGAAATACACCACGGTCCTCACCATTTTCCAGCGGTTATTTGAAAAAAAGTATCTGCGCCGCAAAAAAGTGGGGCGCAAGTATGTGTACAAACCGGTATTTGAACAATCCCGCCTGTTCCAACTCTTCATGCAGAAATTTTTCGGGAAAGCCATGGAGAAGAATCCGGTCCCGCTGGTGAATTATCTTCTCGCCACCCAAAAACTCAGTGCCAAGGACAAGAAAGCGATTGAAGATATCTTTTTGTCAGAGTCCAAATGATTGTGGCATCATCTCTCCGATCCCCATGATGGATCGGGAAAAATGGGAAATAAAAAATTCACCCGGAACCGGGTGAATTTTTTTTGGGGGGCCTTCGCCCCATGCTCGGGACGGCAAACCCCAATAAAAAAGCCACAATCCAAAGTGGTTGTGGCTTTCACAAGGGTGACAAGGGGTTCCTTAGTAGATGAAGGAGGGTGTGCTCTTTCCCTTGGTTTTGTTCGGGTCTCTGGCGGTGTCGACCTTGCCGTAGGGCACATCCAGATAGGCGGAGGCGATAAAGACGTCATCCTTGGAGAATCCGAGGGCTTCATAAGAGGTCCGCAGGATTTCTAG
>JAVFAP010000120.1:0-9116 GCA_034002445.1 bacterium
CACCGGATCAACCGGGGTTTTTCGATCTTGCGATGCGATTCAAAGGGTTTGTTTGAACCGCTGTATGTGTGTGAATCACGGTAGATCATCTCCGGGCTTTTTTAAAGGGAACGATGGGGTGGAAATCGCACTTCGGGGGATGGCGAAGACGAAGAGGTGGTTCTGTTGACTTTGGACTGCTTCTCTTCCACACTAAGCGCTTATACTACTAAAAGGATCAATAAATCATGATTGTTCGCGCGGTTGTTTTCCTGGCGATCGTTGTTTCACTTTGCCCGATGGGGTATGGATGGGAAGGTTGTTTGAGCCAATATGAACTCTTTGAAACTGCTTTGCCGGATATACCGCTCGCGGAGAATCCCTACGATCCCGATTCGATCCGGGTGGATGCGCATTTTCATCGGGAACAAGGCCCGGTGATCGTTGTCCCTTGTTTTTATGATGGTGAGGCGGGCTGGACCGTGCGGTTCACTCCCCGTGAGGCGGGTGTTTATGCTTGCACGACGGTGATCCAAACCGTGATAGAGACCGTGAAGAAGGCCTTGGGGACGATCCAGGTTTTACCCCGCGAGGCCCCAGGTTTTATCCGCATCGGCAGACACACCGGGCGTTTTTTTGTGTTTGAGAATGGGGAGCCGTATTTCCCCGTGGGGCAGAACATGGGGTGGCAGGGATGGAACGACCCCAACGCTTTGCCCATGTGGGAGCGGTCGCTGGAGAAATGTGCCGCAGTGGGGATGAACTGGATTCGGATCTGGATGTGCCCCTGGGGCCTGACCGAATTGGAATGGATGCCGCAGACGATCGGCGGTGAGACCTGGTATGATGGGCTAGGAAGGTATGAGATGAAGAGCGCCCACCGGATCGACGCGATCTTCCAGAAGGCCGAGTCGCTGGGAATCGCGATTCAATGGTGCATTCTGTCGTTCAACGCGTATAACAAAACGCTTTATTCTACCTGGGATCAGAATCCCTTGAACGAGGCAAACGGCGGCTTTTTGAAAGAACCATGGGATTTCTTCACCCATCCCCAGGCGAAGAAGCACTACAAAGACCGGTTACGGTATTTGGTCGCACGGTGGGGATACAGCACCCATCTCCTGGCATGGGAATTTTGGAACGAGGTGGATGGAACGGACCGCTTTGACGCGAAGAACAGCCAGGAATGGCATGAAGAGATGGCGGCGTATGTGAAAGCGATCGATCCATACCAGCATTTGACAACGACGAGTGTGGCGGGACAGCATGAGGCGATTTTTCCAATCGCGGGCATGGACTATCTGCAATCGCACCGCTACACGACGCACCTGATCCGGGACGCGCATGCCCTGTCCCAGGCCGCGGCGCTGGGATTTCCAGATAAGCCGCACTTTATCGGCGAGATGGCGTACGCGGCGGATGGGTCTCCGAAGCAAGACCGGGAGGGGATCACGCTGCATAATCAACTCTGGGCCTCGGTGCACAGCGCGGACGCCGGCACGGCGATGACCTGGTGGTGGGACAACTGGGTGGACCCCATGAATTTGTACCCAATTTTTGCCCCGGTGGCGCGGTATGTGGAGGGGATTGATTGGGACCGGGAAAATCTGGTGTGCTTGCCAGCCAAAGTGGAGCCACAGGCCGCGAACCGGGGGGATTTTATTTTTTCCCCTGGGATTGAGTGGGGTCATACCAGCGAGCGGGATTTTTATATCACCGATGAATCCGCGGTCAAAAACCTGAACCGGGGTACGCAGTTTATTCATGGCAAGAATCACCGCGATATGGCTCCCCATCCCGTGTTTCATCTGGAAAACGCGTTTGCGACCGAGTTTGGGGTGCAACTGGCGAACATCGCGGCGGATGGGGCCTCTTTGCGGGTCTTGCTCGATGGAGAACTGGTTCGGGAATTGCATTTTGAGGCAGGCAAGACTGATTATCTTGATTCCGATAAACGGATTGTCGTTGCTTTGCCGCCGGGGAAACACCAGATCGAACTGCAGAACGCTGGGACGGATTGGGTACAGGTGGGCTACTACTGGGTCAATGGCTACGCTCAGCGGCCCCAGGTTTTTGCCCGGGGGAACGAGAAGCGGGTCTTGGTCTGGCTGCATGACCGGGACCATGATTTCCCCACGCGGGTGTTATTTGAAGCCGCCCCGGATTTGGCGGCATCGCGGATTTGTCTACCTTCGATCAAAGAGGGGACTTTTCGGGTGGAGCAATATGACACGTATAGCGGGGCTGTGCTGGAATTGGGAATCGTCAGCGCGGACGGGGAAGGATTGTTTTTCACAACCCCGGCCTTTTCGCGTGATCTGGCGTTCCGGCTGATCCGGCTGGAGGAAGGGAGAGATGAGAAATGAATCCCATTCAGGTTCGGCTGATGACCGAGGCGGATGAAGCGTTTGTGTACCGTCTCTTTTCGCTGGTATGCGATGAACAACAGGGCTTGGCATACTTGCCCGAGTCGCAGCGAGAGCCGCTGGTGCAGATGCAGTACCGGGCACGGGCGCAGTCGTACAAGGCGGCGTATCCAGAGGCGATGTATCAAATTATCGAGTTTGAGGGGCAGCCCGCAGGCTACCATGTCGTGGCGGAGCAAGATGAACAGATTGTGCTGGTGGATGTCGCGGTTTTACCCGAGTTCCGGCGGCGGGGGATCTGTACCCACATGCTTCAGATGTACCGGACGAAGGCGCAACAGGAAGGGAAGGTGTGTGTGCTGCACGTGTTTAAAATGAATCCAGCACAGCATCTCTATGCCCGGCTGGGTTTTGAGATTGTGCAGGATTGTGGAATGGAATGGACGATGAAGGGGGGATGAAATCCCCTCAAGCAGGGAGTATTTGTGTAACGTTTTGTTAAATATTTAGGAGGGTGTATTAATAAATTTTAAGAAATATTCATAAAACTATCTTTTTATTTTAAAGATTGATGCTATGATGGCATATTCTCGGTATTCAATTTGGAGGCTATGACATGAAACTCTCCCGGGCCATTTTTTTGCGGGGGTCCGCGGCGGCATTGATGGCCGCGCTCGCTCCACTCCCTCTTCCCGCGATACCCTCTTTTCGATTAGGAAGGACATTGAACGTGAAGGATTTGGATCTTGCCACGTTTTCCCCACATGTAAAGACCCTGTTTCGGCTGCATCGCAGTGAAGCGCCCAGCATGGATCTGGAATTGGTTGAAGCACAGGAGCGGCTGCATCGCGCGATGCCAGGCGTGCCCATGATGGAAACCTTTTCATTGCTCTTTCGGGGGCCGGTGGGGGATTATATTTCCCAGAACACGTATGAATTTTCCCACCCAGAGATTGGAACCTTTTCTATCTTTATCACTCCCGTGATCGGGTCGGATCAAGAAGGCTATTACTACCAGGCTTTATTTAGCCGTATCGTAACGCAAACCGAATTACAGCCAGAAACCAAGGAGATCATCTAATGGCGGACTTCTATATTGGACAAATTATGCCCTGGGCGCCCAATTTTGCCCCCATGTATTGGGCTTTTTGTGATGGATCTTTGTTGTCGCTTGCACAGAATCAGGCCTTATATGCTTTAATCGGAACGATGTATGGAGGCAATGGAACCACGAATTTTGCACTCCCGGATCTGCGGGGACGGGTTATTGTGGGAGCAGGACAGGGATCGGGATTGACCAACCGGAGTTTGGGGGAAAAAGGGGGCTTGGAGTCGGTCACGCTGACCGTGAATCAGTTGCCAGTCCATAACCATGAATTTCGGGTGGCGGCTTCCTCGGGGCGGGCGACGACGGATAACCCGGTCGGGAATGTGCCGGCGCGGGCGGATATGGATTTGTATGCGGCGTCCGGGGCGCTGACGCAGAAGAACTGGGCATCGTCGCCAGCAGGGGGAGGAACTCCGGTATCCGTGATGCAGCCCTATCTGGTACTGAATTATATCATCTGCCTGCAAGGAATCTTTCCCCCGCGGCCCTAAGGTGGTTAATAAATGGAGATGAACCAATGAGTTACTTTTATTTAGGCATGATATTGCCTTGGCCGATCAGTTTTGCCCCTGAAGGGTGGCATTTTTGTCAAGGCCAGCTTCTTCCGATCATGGACTACCAAGCTTTGTACTCTTTATTAGGTACGATGTATGGAGGCAATGGAACGACGACATTTGGGTTGCCTGATCTGCGAGGCCGGACTATTACGGGAACCTATCCAGGGCAGGTTTACAGCCAAGGCAGTGTTGGTGGGAAAGAAACGATTTCCTTGGGAATGAGTACAATCCCTCCCCATACGCACGCTTTGTCGGAGCCTGCGACAACGGATCTGGCAAATACCAACGATTCTACCGCTGGCGCCGGACCCTTGGTTTTTGGGAAGACCGCGCGTAACGCCTACGGTCCACCCACAGCCCAGGCAATGCCTACGAATGTCTCCATGCCAACGGGACAGGGGCATCCGGTTCCCGTCATGCAACCCTATCTTGTACTTAATTATATCATATGTAGTTATGATGGATTGTACCCCTCGAGGCCATGATGGACTTCATCGTGGGCTTAGTTAAAGGAGTCAGGTTATGAATCGTGCCAAGCAGAAATGTTGGTCTTTTTTCGTCTTGGTTTTTCTTTCAATATTATCTCTCCCCCTTGTTGGCTTGGCGCAATTCACGCCGAACGGGGGGACTGTGGCGATTCCGTCCACAGCGGAAGCATGGGCTGGCGAACCGCGGGCGGCTGTTACGGATTCGGGTGTCACAGGGGTGGTCTGGGAGGAAGGTAGCGAGGCGCAGGATGTGTTTCTCCGTTTGTTTGATGGATCCGGGGCCGCGTTGACTCCCGCCATTCAGGTCAATACCACCGCGGCGCTCGATCAGCGCGAGCCGGATATCGCGAGCCAGCAGAGTAGTGGTCTCTTCGCGGTGGTTTGGGAAAGTATGAACCAAGCCGGTGCGGATAGCGGGCTGGATATCGTGATGCGTCTTTATGATGCGAGTGGAGCCGCGCAGAGTTCAGAAATAGTAGTCAGCACCGAAACGGCGGGTCAGCAAAAGAATCCCCGTGTCGCGATTGATCAATCGACAGGCACAATTTTCGTCGTTTGGCAGATGGAAGGGGAAGGCTACCGGGTTTTGGGTCGCTTCTTCTCGATCCAGGGGAATCCGGTTGGGCCGGATCTGGAACTCGCCAGATCCAACTTTGATGGCGCGCATCCCGAAGTGGCTGCTGGTCCAGAAGGGAAATTCGTGGTGGCCTGGGAGCAGGGGGGGCGCAACGCACGGGCGGTCTATTACCAGCGCTTTTCTAACGTGGGTACGGCCTTGGATACCGTACCCCAATCGACTGGGCTGACATGCCTTCCCTATGGGCATGATGTTGCGATGACATCGGCCAGCGAATTGGTATTCGCGGTGGCGGCCGTGGATGGCAGCGTACAGAGCCGGATTCTTTCGGCCGCCGGGCAGGATGTGTGGCAAGGTGTTGTCCCAGGCGCACCGGGCAACAACCCCAAATTGACAGCGATAGGGCCTGGATTTCTCTTGACCTGGACAACCGCGGAAAACATCGCAGCCATTGTCTATTCCAATGGTGGTTTTTCTGATGTACATGCAGTCAGTTCAATCAGCAAGCGGGGTCTCAACGCTGTGGCCGCTTCGGCATTGACCGGGCATACCAGTGTGGTTTGGGAATCGGATAGCGAATCGGTTCAGGGGCAATTCTTTATGATCGAGAACGGAGAACTGCCGACTCCAACCCCCACACCGATCCCACCGACCCCAACCCCTACAACTACGCCAACTCCCGAACCGCCCACCCCGACTCCGACGCCCATCCCGGTGGAGTGGAAGATGATGGAGATCGTCCCCAAGACGGGTGAATTGGCCTATTACGGGAACCTGGTGGAAAAGGGGATTACCCAGGCGTATTCGGCATTGGGATTATCAGGAAAAGGGATTCATCGGACAGTCAACGACAATCAGAGTACAATTGAAAAAAGTGTTGAACTCACGCAGACCGCGATCAATGATCCCTCGTATCTAGCCATTCTGGGTGCTTCGGCGTCGCGCAACTCGGTAGCGATTGCCCAGGCGAATGGACAAGCCGCCGATCCGCTGGTGCAGTACACTTTTTCATCCTCCCAACAGTTGGATACGATGCCGTATGTGGTCAAAGTCGCGCCGTTGGATAATTACCAGGTCGATGCCATGGCTTCGGTGCTGGCTTACAATGGATTATCCAAGATCTTCTTGTTGTATGAAAATTCGCCCTATGGGTCTGGGTTTAAGCGGCTGGAGACCATTCCAGGGATTGAGATTGTTGATGAAATGGCATTTCAAACCGGGATGATCGAAACCAGCCAGGTGATCAGCAAACTGGCTGCCGCGGTCGCCGCTGGAGCCCAGGTGGGTGTGATGGTTGGCTATGATGCCGATGCCAAGGCGGTGTTGCAAGCCTTGGCGGCACAGGTGGACGCGGGATTGCGGAACTTTAATTGGATTTTCTCGGACGCGATCACGACCGACGCGGTTTTGGCGGGATTGCCCTTCGACAGAACGCTGTTTTATCATCCCGTCATCATGGGGCTGACCCCGAGTATCGCGGACCAATTACAAACATCGATCCAATTCAAGGCAGCCTATCAAGCCGCCTACAATCAGATTCCCGAGTGGCAGGCCTACTACGCGTATGATACCGCGGCGGCATTCCAGGCGATGCTGAGTCGCATCCCAGATTACTCCCGCGCCAACCTGTGGGCGAGCGTTTCGAATCTCCAATTTGAAGGGGTGACGGGACAGAAATGGCTGGATAACAAAGGATCACTGCAGAGCGCCATCTACGATGTGAACTATGTGATTCTGGGCAAGTTCAAGATCATTGGTGAAGAACGCGTCAAACAACCTAGTGGGAATGGGGGTATGGGTGCGAAGGTCGCCGCGTTCGCACAACCTCGCACCGAAGACGGTACGTTGGTCTATGACAACTTTGTTGTCCGGATGAACGGTGCCGATCCCTTGATTGGGCACGCGGCGGGTGGCCCGCAAGGGGATGCCTGGGTGGCGCAATCGCGGGATCTGGATTTAGGCTGGGTTTTGGTAGCGTATTATGAAGACGCCCAACGCACGCTGACCGACGATGGTCAGGCCTATGGCTACAAGGATGGGAACCAATACACCTTGCAGTTTGAACTGAATCGCCAAAATCTCACAACCCAACAAACCCTAGGCACGATAATGGAGATCGAGGTCAGTTCTCATTACCAATTCACCAATGCTCAGGGGCATGAGCAGTTTTTATCGGAGGTGTTGGTGGATCGACTCGTTTCCTTCGCGGAATGGCCTGCCGTGGGCCCGCTGACGATCCCGGTTCCGGTTACCTACAAGAGTCTGGCTCCGCTGGGGACGGTCGCGGGTGAACACAACCAATTGAATTGGGAAATTCGCTTGCTGAACAGTGCCCGCCAAAAACTGACGTTCTCTTCGGTGACGATTGTTGCCGGAGAAGCAGCGGTGGGAGATTTTATGCTGTACTGATTGGTATCCGATGGCAATCGCAAACGCACTCATCAAGGCTGGTGGGTGCGTTTTTGTTTGGGGGAAAACGCTTGTTTCAGGGTGGTTCGATTGAAGAAACAGGGGAATCCAGCATATAATCAAGCAGTATTTGACTGGATGGAAGGGGAGACGAGATGAGTACACGTCGAGTTTGGCTGAAGCAAGTGGCCATGGCATGTGCGGGGATGATGGCCCCCGCGATTGTTCCTGTTTCGGTTCTGGGAGGGGATGGAATGGTGCCCCCGAGTGAGCGGATCACCTTGGGGATCATCGGCACGGGGGACCATGGCGTCAACCGTAATATCCGCCGGTTTCTGACGGAGGCGGACTGCCAGATTGTTGCGGTGTGCGATGTGGACCGTTCCCGCCGTATCAATGCCAAGCAACTGATCGAGGAACGCTACGAAGCCGCCCATGGCAAAGGCACCTACACCAGTGTGGCGGATTATAACGATTTTCGCGATGTGCTGGCCCGTGATGATATCGATGCGGTAATGGTCGCGACTCCGGACCATTGGCATGTGCTGCCCTCGGTCCTGGCGGCGCGGGCGGGGAAGGATGTGATGTGTGAGAAGCCGCTTTCTCTGACTGTTGAAGAAGGGCGTATTCTCAGCGATACCATGCGGCAGACAAACCGGGTGTTTATGACCGCGACCGAGAACCGGTCTCACCCCAACTATCACCGGATGTGCGAATTGGTGCGCAATGGCCGCATTGGCAAGGTAAAGATGATTCAGGTTGGATTGCCGGGAGCGCCCTCCATTACCCCTACCAGCCGCGATCCGCAGCCGATTCCAGAGGGCTTCGACTACGATTTTTGGCTGGGGCAATGCCCGGAAAAACCGTACTGCCCCGCCCGCTGCCATTGGAATTTTCGCTGGATCCTGGATTATTCCGGCGGGCAACTGACGGATTGGGGCGCACACATGATCGATCTGGCACAATGGGGGAATGATACCGAGTATACCGGCCCCGTGGAGGTCGAAGGGCGGGGTGAGTTTAAGAAAGACACGTTGTATGATGTCGCCCACGCATTTCATATAAACTACAAATACGCGAATGGCGTGGAACTGCTTGTCGAATCGAAAAATCCGTATCTGCGCTTCATCGGCGACGCGGGCTGGATTGGCAATGACGGCTGGTGTGGAGAACTGCAAGCGAGCAATCCCGCGATTTTGCGTGAGGAGATCGGCGAAGAGGAAACGCATCTCTACACTTGCCCAGAAGGAGAACAGCGGAATTTTCTGGATTGTGTCAAATCCAGAAAACTGACCTATGCGCCGGTCGAGGTGGGCCATCGCACCATCAGCATCGCGCATATCGGGCATATCGCGATGCAGTTGCAGCGGAAATTGGCCTGGGATTCCGCACGCGAGCGGTTTAGCAATGACGAAGCCGCCAATTGGCTTCTATCTCGGCCTCAGCGGGAGCCGTGGATATTGCATCGGTTCATCTAAACAGGACAATTGGTGAATCGATCTCCTCTGTTTCAGTACAAATGGGGGATAGGTTTTGCATCTGTAATATGATAAGGTGTAGCAACCAGGTTTGTGAGGTGGAGCATGGCAGAGAAAACATGGCGTGTAGGGATTGTCGGCCACGGGTTTATGG
>JAVFAP010000121.1:0-9108 GCA_034002445.1 bacterium
CGATACACCCATCAACCCGTTCAACATGCCATTCCCTGCAACGAGACTCCCGCTGGGCAAACAGAAAAAATGCAGCACGGACCCACCGCGCTGCTTTTTTTCTTCGTGATAAAAGGCCCTGGTTACGGCCCTTTGCGCAGAATATCCCCGCCGGAAATCACGCCGTTGGTAATATCATAAATCACAAAGTTGTCTTCTTTTTCGGAGGCGTTATCAAACAAATAATTGGGCCCGATACTAAAAATATAATAGGCCCTGGGAGAGCCGCTGTTGGACATAAAATTTCCATGACTGCTGTATATATACGGGTAGGGGGGGCCAAATTGAAAATTGCGGTTGGCAACCAGATCCTCTTTATGCATATTTTTTTCATGAAATAAATCGTTGGGGATTTCCGATATATAGGCCGTGGGCGTGGTCAGGACCGACTGAATCCGCAGTTGATCGTAATACGCTTCCTGTTTGTCGAAATAGTCGTTCCCATCCAGTGGGTAGACATTGTAATCCAGCGCGTAGGCCTCGATCGCGGTGGAGAGCGTCTGCATCTCTTTCTCGGCGGCGGCGACACGGGCCTTGATCAAGGCATGCTGAAAATTGGGTAACGAGATCGTCGCCAGAATACTGATAATGGCGACAACCACCAACAACTCGATTAATGTAAACGCTTTGGCATTCATCCTTGCCCACCTCTTCGCGAAGGGAACCCGGTCCCTCGTGCGCTCTGCCCCACCATCGAGAAGCACTCGATGGAGAGAATAGCATAACTCCCCCCAAATGACCGGAAAATCCATCGCCCGCCCCGTTATCTCGGCCTGACCTCTTATTCTACCTGGTTTCCCCGTCTTGCATAATAGAGGCGCGTCAGCACCTGGCTATCGGCGGGACCAGGCTCTTCCCCGGCATAGCGGACCGCGACCAGGGTCAGCCCTCCCGCGAACAGGGTTTCATCCGTACTGTCCCGTTCCTTGCCCGCGAGTTGCTGCTGGACATGCTCGGGTGTCTTCCAGCCCAGGCCGATCTGCCGCAGCGCGCCCGCCATGATCCGCACCTGGTGCCGCAGGAAAGCGTGCCCCCGCACCCGCAGGTGAATCAGGGGGCGGTCCTCGATCACCGCGCATTCCAGCATGGTGCGGACTGGGTTATCGGCATCGCAGTGCTGGCTGCGGAATGCGGAAAAATCATGCTTCCCCACAAAATACGCCGCCGCCCCCCGCATCGCCTCCAGATCCAGCGGCGAGCGCACCCAACAGGTATAGGGCTGCAAAAACACATGGGGTACAGGGGCGTTGTAGAAAGTATAGCGGTATTCACGCTCGATGGCATCCTGGCGCGCTCGCCAATCCAAGGGCATGGCCACCACCCGCTTGATCGCGATATCCCAGGGCGTCAGGGCGTTCAGGCCATTCCAAAATTTTTCTACCGACAGGGTCGATTCCGTAAAAAAATGGGCCACATGCTGCTCGGCATGCACCCCCGCATCGGTCCGGCCGGACGAGTACAGAATAATTTCATGCCCCACCATCCGCTCCACCGCCGCCTTGATCGTCCCTTCCAGGGTCACCAAATCCTTTTGCCACTGCCAACCGCAGTAGTTGCGGCCATCATACTCTACATCCAGACGAATATTTCTCATCACCTTCTCTGCCTATTTATTCCATTTCCATTTTCATGCAAAATACACGCGTTACAATACAGAAACCAAGGATTTCCAAATACTTTCGGTTCGCTCGATCGTTAGGAACTAGGCGGGTTTGTTCCCGCGCTGTCATGGGGCCGCCCGGCTGGGTTCCCCCATCGGCGATGCGGTGGCCGGTTTGCCCGGATCTGTTGGACCATTTCTAAGAATAAAGAGGATGTTGTAATGCGTCGTTGTTTTTCTTTTTTCCTGAATTCGCTGATTCTTCTGGCGGCGTGCCTCTCCGCCTCCACCGCCATTCCTCCGGCCGGATCCCTTCGGTATTCGGCCCAGAATATCCAAGTCGAATACACCCAGGACACCAACAGTTATACCCTCACCTATACCGATTCCCAAGGCAGTTACCGCTATGAAATTACACCCGACCGCACCACCAACCGCGTCGGCTCCTTAAGTATCCGGTACAACATCGACCAAGAGAACCGCCTTTCTCCCATCTTTTATGGGGGAATCATCATCCGGGACGCCACCAACCAGTTTTTGAATCCGGAAGACCGCGTCCCGCCGGCGTCCACGAAAATCGACTCCAAGGATTGGATCGAAAATAACCGCGTTCACCTGGTAAAAACCACCGATATCGGCGGCAACCTGCTGACGCGGGAATATATCTTCTCTCTCCGGGGAAAAACCCTTGTCCTCGAAGGCAACGCCCCCTGCGCCGGAGCGGCTGCCAAGAATATCGCCGGGATCGATTTTGGCCGGAGCCGCTTCATGAAGGATCCCACCGTGCATCACCTGCCTTCGGTTCCCTTCCCCCTGGTCCAAACCCACAACGATATTTTCATGAGTCTCTATATCGATCCCTTTCTCAGCAGCCTGGGACAGTATGATCTTTCCGCCTCCGATGGCTCCAATGTCACCATCTCGGCATCCAACACACCCGCCTATTTTCGCGTCGACAGCGATGGCAATGTCCCCAATCTGCAATTCACCGCCTATGTGACCATCAGCCGTTCACTCGCGGACATCTTACCGGCCCCGGCCGCTAAGACCAATCCATCCGGGCAGCGTTTCCGCAACAGTGTCATCCTGGACCTGCATGAAAACAGCCTCGCCCACCCCGAGAGCGGTTCGTTTCAACTGATCCGCCGCTGGGACGCGCCCGAGGACGGCATCGCGCACCTCGAGGGCGCCGTCTCGCTGCAAGAGGGAGAAAAAGCCACCTTCGAGGTCCACTACACCCGGCCCAGCGATGGCCAGGACCATATCCTGTTTTCCCAGATCCTCGGCAACTCTCACAAAACCAGTACCGGAATCCAAGGCCAGTTCCCCGTCTCCAAGGGGGATCAGCTTCGCTTTGTCGCCTATGGTCCGGGCGTGATGACCGGCAACGAACTGGGGCTGAATATCCAGATCAAACATAACAACACCCTCTACCGTTCCATCCAGGATTTTTCCTCCACCCAAGGGGAAAACAACTGGTACTACGAATGGGGTTCCAGCAAAGGCCCAGCCTTCTTGCTATGGAACGAAACCACCCTGCGCTGGGAACATCCCGAAACCCGCGCCTACCAAACGGCGACCGGCATGGTGCCCCGGACAGGGCAGCATGGCGACGCCTACCTGGCTGCGGCCCAATTCCTGCAATCCTTGCAAACCCTGGGCCTGCACAACCTCGCCTTCATTCTGCGGGGATGGGATCAGTATGCTTCCACCACCCTGGCGGAAGCCGATGCAA
Source organism: bacterium (assembly GCA_034002445.1). GTDB lineage: Bacteria > Hinthialibacterota > Hinthialibacteria > Hinthialibacterales > Hinthialibacteraceae > JAVFAP01. Next base: position 3,375 of record JAVFAP010000121.1, read on the forward strand.
AGAACACCCAACTCTGGGGCACGGCTCAGTCCTACCGCCAGGTCACCGATCTGATCCTCAACGCGGGGAACCAGTTGATCCATGCCCTACCCGCCCCCGCAACCAAGGCGGAAACCCTGACCGCGCACCAAAGCCAACTGCTGCAAGCCATCCAGACCGCGAAAACGGCCTCCCCCTTTTCCGCCGTGATTCTGCCGACCTCCATCCTCGCCGATCCCGACGCGCCCCTCTTCTACAATCCCGAGGCGGGCACGACGGGCGAGTGGAGTTCCCGCACCGCCTGGAACAGCATCCAGCGCCTAGTAGAGGGTCTGCGGACGCAAACCCAAATGCCGATCCTGGCTTGGGGCGAATCCAGAACCCAAGCGGCCAATCCTCTGCTGACGCCCTGGGTGGATGGGCTGTTCGCGCCCATCGATCATCAAAGCAACACCCGAAACCTGGTGGATGAAGAAATCATAATCGGCCGCAAGGCCGGAACCCGCATCGGGCTGGGTTCGTACTCGCACTACAGCGAAGAGGCCGAAGAAACCACCATCGACCCCCGCATGTTCCCCTTCGATCAATACTGGACCACAACCGTCGCCTATGCGCGGGTTCCCTATTTTTCGGATGCCCTCTGGTACCCTGGCTTGACACCGCGGGATCTGCGGGCCCGCATCATGGAGTTCGTCAACTTGATGCAACCTGTCGCCACCGAATATTTAAACCCCCAGCATGAGGTCAAATCAGTCTTGTACTACTACAACAACATCCGTTCTGCCACCACCGAGCGGGTGCTGGCCGATGGCAAGGAAGAAGACGCCACCCGCGTCAAGATCGAGTACAGCAACCAGTTGACGATCCACGCCAACCGCAGCGCCGAGGAATGGAAACTCAACGAGAAAACCATCTCGGCGTTTACGATCGACCGGGATGGCTTCATGGCCGAGAACCCGCAAAGCCGCCTCGTTTCGCTGATCGGCACTCAAGGCTACCTGCGATTTTCCGCCTGTTCCACGCCGAACAGCGAATTTTTACACAGCCGCACCGGCAAGATGCTGACGTTCCGCTCGCTCGCGACGGATGGAATGATCAAACTCTCCAACACCCCCTATCCCGGCAAACAAGACCTTGCCTGTCTGCTGACCCGCGAACTTCGGCAAAGCGATCTGACTCCCATTCTGTTATCCAACACCCGCATCGACGCCGTTCTTCACTGGCTGGACCTCAACATGCTCGAAATCAAATGCTTGGCTAGCGATGAGTCTTCCGCTCTCTTGGAGTACTACGGACTGCCCCAGACCTGGTTCCACGACAAAGGCCAGGCCATCCGCACCACCCGTAACCCTGGAACCGAAAGCGAAAAGCCTGCCTACTTCTCCCTGGTGGAAAACAGCGGGAAGCAGGGCATCCGGATTCCCGACCTGAAGCCCAGCGAAACCCTCCGCATTTCCTTCAATCCTTAAGAGGAGTGGTTTACAATACAAAAAATCGCAAATGGGGGATGGGATCCGCCGCTTCAACCACAGGCACACCAACCAAGTTTACAGGCCTGGGTGATCCGGATGATTTCATTCTACTTAACGGGGAGCGAGTATGGCGCGGTCTGTTGTTTTGATCCTGGGGTTCGCTTGGGCCTGTTTTGCCACGGGATGGACATACTGCGCCACGGTCGATCTGATCAGCCCGCTGGAATCGCCTTCCCCCCCCGTGCGTACTGGGATGCAACACCTGGCCCGTGTCTTGAAAGACCAGGGCTGGACGGTGACCGAAACCCTGGGATTGCAAAAAATTAACCCCACGGCGGATTTGCAGATTCTCCTCTCTCCCTTTGACCCCGGCATCCTGCAAACTCAAGACGTATTGCGCGATGTCGTCGCCCCCGAACCGCAGTCCTTCGCGCTCCTCTATTTTCGCGAAACGCCCACCAGCCGCGTGTACGCCCTGGGCCGGGACCCCATAGGCACGCTCTACGCCGCGCTGGAACTGGCGGAACAAATCACCTTCGCCGACCCCGCCACGGCGCTGCTGGACCGTATCAAGGAGGTGCGCGGCACCCCGATGGTTCCCATGCGCGGCATTCAGATCGCCCTGCACCGGCAAGCACTGGCAGACCCGGCCTCCTGGTTTTATCTCAACCCCTTCTGGGAAGGCCTCTGCCTGACACTGGCCCGTGCCCGCTTCAATTTCATCAAACTGGAGGGTGTCTATGACTGGATCACCAACACCGAACACTGTGCCCTGCCCTACTTCATATCCTTGCCAGAATTCCCCGGCCTAGGGCTCCCTCCAGAAAAAACAGAACGAAACCTAAAAGCCCTGAACTCGATCCTGGAAATCGCCCACCGCCATGGGATCAATGTGGCTTTCGTCAGCAGCCGCCTCAACACCGCCATTCCCGAGACCGCCTCGAACCCTGCCCCACCCTCGGATGAAAGCGCCTACTTGCGCCAAGCGGTGCGCCAGTTGCTGAACTCCTGCCCCGGCTTGGACGGCATCGGCGCGACAGTGGCGGAACCAGGTCAGCCAGCCTCGTTTTACCAGCAGATTCTGTTCCAAACCCGTCCCGGCACTCCACAAAGCCCGGTGTTTTTTTTACAAACCCGCGCCGCACCACCCGCCGCGATGAAAAATCTGCTCCGCGCCGCCCCCGCCCCCGCCATTTTGAATCTGGCCTGGAACGGCGATTTTCTCGGCCCTTCCTATCCCGTGACCGGACGCGCCACCCCGCCCCGCCTGGATGAATACCAGGATTATTTCAATCTGCCCCGCAACTACGGGCTCCTTTTCCATATCGCCGCCAATGGCTCCACCCGCCTTTTCCCCTGGCTGGATATCGCCTACATCCGCCGGGCATTGGAAAACACCACCTACTGCGAAAGCAACGGCTTTGTCCTGGACACCCTGTTCACCCTCATCCCCGACGCAGGCATATTCAAAAACAACCTGCGCGAAGAGCACCGCTACTACGATTGGCCCTACCAGCGCGATGAACCGTGGCTGTTGGCCTGGGGGCGACTCGCCTATGACAAAAATCTGGGAGAGGCGTATTTTCGGAATGTATTCAACCACCGCTTGGGGGCCACAATCGGCGATGTCCTCTTCGAGGCCTTGCAAGACTGTAGTTTGAGCATCCCAGCCATCGAATCGGTACGCTACCACGGCCCCAACAAAGAATCCTTCGCGCCCGAGATGGATCCCCCGCCGTCATTTGAAGAACTGCTGCAATCCGCACCCTTTGCCCCCCTCCTCCAGCGCTCGGTCCAGGAAGAAGCGGAAGTCCTACTCACCCAGCGCCGCGACGGCAGGCGGTCTCCCCTCGAATCGCTGCGCACGGCGATGGACAAGGCGGTCGCGGCCAGCCAGCGCGCCCATGAAGCGGAAGCCACCCTGCTCGATCCCAGCCGGCCCCGCGATGAGCAATACGCCCGCCGCTACCGGGAATGGAAAGCCCTCTGTATCGCCTTCGATACTCTCGCCGCGCTGGTTAAAACATGGTACTACCAAACCAGTACTGCCATCCATTGGCATAGTTTCCAAAAAACCCAGGATCTGCCTTCCCTGGTCATCGCCGCCGAAAACAATCTGGCCGCCGCCGCCGCCTGGGCGGATGCGGTGCGGATCACCTCCACCTATTTCACCACAATCCCCAAACCGACCCCCAATGGGATCGCCGAATTCCATTGGCTCACCGCCAAAACCCCCTTTGACGAGGATAAGAAAAAACTCACCCACCTCTTCGATACCTGGATGAAGCAACCCCAGTGGGACGGCACGGTAGGCCACCTTCCCCCCCTCCAAGCCAGACCCAACACCCCCCTGCTGATCACCCTCTCCGTCCCCCCGGCCTGTCCCGCGGATCGGTTTTTCATTCAGTACCAAAACGGAACCGGGGTAACCGGCCAAACTCCGCTGGAGCCAAGCCGAATCAACCGCGTCTACATCGCCGAGTTACCCGAGGCGCTGCTGACAGAAGGCTTTTTGGAATATTATTTCTTCGCCATGCAAGGCGAGAAGGCGGTTCGCCTGCAAGACTCCAGCAACACCAAGCCATACCGCATCATCATCACCGCCGATGCCGAGCCTCCTTCGCCGCGCATGCTGGAACCATCCGGCCAGCCCGCCAACGGGCAGGTGACAATCATGGGCCGGTTTACCGATCCCAACGGAGTGCCAACCGCGAAACTCTTCTGGAAAAGCCTGGATACCACCGAACCCTGGCAAGAAAAGGCCATGACCCAAAGCACCCAGGGATTCACGGCCACCATCCCCGCCACCGCCGCCGGGGTACAGTATGCGGTAGAGGTCACCGATGGCTACGGCAATAGCCGCCGAATTCCCAGTCCGGATGCCGCCCAGCCCTACCAAACCATCCCGCCCACCACGGCGCCATGAAAATGGGGTGGACTCATCGCCCACCCCAGGGTTCAACCACAAACTGTACAACAGCAAGATCTGGCTATTTCGCCCCACACCCGCTGGGGTCCACTTCCAGTTCCAGATCGCGCAGCATCTGCCAATCCAGTTCGGGGTCCCGCCCCGCCGTGGTCAGGTAATTCCCAACCATCAGACTGTTGGCGCCAGCCGCGAAAATCATGCTTTGCAAATCGCGCAGATTCACCACCCGGCCCCCGCAAATCTTGATCTCCTTGTCCGGCAGGATAAAGCGGAACAAGGCGATCGTGCGCAAGATTTCCATGGGTGGCATGGGGACAAGATCTTGCATGGGTGTGCCATCGATCGGATGCAAAAAATTCATGGGAACGGTATCGACATCCAATTGTTGCAGGGTCAAGGCCAAATCCACCCGGTCTTCCAGCGTCTCCCCCATCCCGAAGATCCCCCCAGAGCAGGACCGCAATCCGCATTCGCGGATGGCGCGCAGGGTCTGGATACGCTCCTCGTACGAGTGGGTAGTACAAATGGAGGAGAAATACCGTTCTGAGGTCTCCAGGTTATGATGAAACATCGTAACCCCACATTGCCGCAGGTACTCGATTTGCGACTTGTTCAGAATCCCAACCGAAGCATGCACCTCGATGCCGACTTGCTCGATCACGGCTTTCACCAACGCCCCAATGGCTTCCAGTTCCAGCCGGGACGCGATCCCCTTGCCGCTGATCACCAACCCAAATTCCTGCGCCCCGTCCACCTTGGCTTGCCGCGCTACGTTCAGAATCTCCCGCGGCTGCATGAGCGGATAGACCGGGGCTTGGGTTTGATAATGCGCGGATTGCGAGCAAAACGAACAATCTTCCGAACACCGGCCAGATTTGGCATTGACAATGGAACATACCCCGACCGTATTGCCCTTGAACGCCCGGCGCAGACGGCTGGCATAATGAAACAGTAGCATCTCATCCCCGGGGGCAACCGCCGCCACTGCCACGGCCTCCTCTCGGCTAATCCGGTAATCCTCTTGGATCACCCGGGCCGTAAGGGTTTCTAAAAACAGATTGTATGGAGAAACAGAACCCAGCCCGGCTTGGCCTGGTTCTGCTTGCATGGGTTGTAAAATCATCATTGGCTCCTTTCAAAACGAGGCCCAGCCACCCGTTCGCCTCAGAAAACCGAGGCGAACGCGTGGCTGGGGGCATTATAGTGCTTCGTGGGAAAAATCTCAGGGACAGGCCGGTTGGCACTCTGCGATCGCGGCTTTATTCGATGTGAGGTGGTGTGAGAATCCTTTGGAATGTGGTGCGCAGATTTTCGATTTGATACGGTTTCTGGATAAAAGCGTCGGGTTTGGCTT
>JAVFAP010000122.1:0-9092 GCA_034002445.1 bacterium
CGGCCAGCAGGACGTTCATGTGGCCGGGCATGCGGCCAGCGACGGGGTGAATACCGAATTCCACCTGGGTCCCTTTAGTTTCCAGCAGGTTGGCGAGATCGCGGACGGCATGCTGGGCCTGGGAAACGGCCAAGCCATAGCCGGGGACGATGACCACCCGGCTGACGCCATCGAGAATCATGGCGAGTTCTTCGGCGCTGGTGGCTTTGACCCGCCCTGCATAGACTTCGTCGGCGGTGGCGGATTCGCCGGTGGGGCCCATCACGCCGAACATGACATTATAGAGGGAGCGGTTCATGGCCTTGCACATGATCTGGGTGAGGATGATCCCGGAGGCGCCGACCAGGGAGCCTGCGATAATCAAGACATTGTTGTTCAGAACAAAGCCAGTGGCGCAGGCGGCCAAGCCGGAGTAGGAGTTTAAGAGAGCGATGACGACCGGCATATCCGCGCCGCCGATGGGGATGACCAATAAGATACCCAGCAGGGAAGAGGCGGCAACCACCAGCCAGTAGTACAGCATGTCGGTGGGATTCATGACAACCAGGACGCCAAAGACGAGGGAGAGAAGGAAGAGGATGGCGTTGATGACTTGCTGGCCGGGAAAGAGAATGGCGTTGCCACTGATGAGACCTTGTAGTTTTGCAAAGGCGACCATGCTGCCCCAGAAGGTTACGGCACCAATCAGGGCAGAGGCGACGGTGGCGATGGTGAGCTGTATGGTGGGGTTTGGCATGGAGGGATCCATCGCCTCGAGCAGGGCTGCACCGGCGACCAAGACAGAGGCGGCGCCCCCGAAGCCGTTCAAGAGGCCCACCAGCTGGGGCATGGCAGTCATCTCAATTTTGACTGCCAGAATGGCCCCGATCAGAGAGCCAACGATGAGACCGGCGAAGATCATGCCGAAACTGAGGATGTTCTGGTCGAGCAGGGTGACGACGATGGCCAGCAGCATCCCGAGTGCTCCCAAGAGATTGCCCCGGACCGCGGTGCGGGGGTGAGACAATCCCTTGAGTCCATAAATGAACAAGACGGACGCAATCAGATAAACTAAGTTAATGAGGATTGGGCTATGTATCATGGGTTCCGTTTCACCAATTCTATAGGGTTTTCAACATCCTTACGTGGAAGGGACTGGCAGCGTACCCCAGTTTCCTTTTTCCTTAGTGAAAAAAGGGCCGGGAGGGTCAAGGTTTCTTTTTGAACATCGACAGCATCCGATGGGTGACCAAGAAGCCGCCCACGACATTGATGGTCGCCAGGATGATGGCGAGGAAGCCCAGGGTGGTGGTCAGCCAGGTCACTTTGAGCCCCGTCGAGAGCAAGGCCCCGATGAGGGTGATGCCCGAGATGGCGTTGGAGCCAGACATCAAGGGGGTATGCAGGGTTGGGGGGACTTTGGTGATGACCTCGAACCCGACAAACATGGCGAGAACAAAGATGGTGAGAATGAGGATAAAGAGTTCCATTGGTTCGCTCCTTAGGAAGCCGGGCTGGTACCCAGCAATTCGAGAATCCGGGGATGCACGACTGCCCCATCGGCGGTGACGAGGGTTTCGCGGACGATTTCATCGTCGGTGGAAAACCGCAATTGTTTCTCTTTGACCATATTCAGGAGGAAGGTGGTCATGTTTTTGGCGTACATGCGGCTGGCGTCAAAGGGGACGGTCGAGGCGAGGTTAATGGGGCCGAGGATGGAAACGCCCTGATGGACCACGGTTTGCCCCGCTTGGGTGAGTTCGCAGTTGCCGCCTCGTTCAGCGGCGAGGTCAACGATGACCGCGCCGGGGTGCATGCCTTCCACCATGTCCCGGGTGACCAGGACGGGGGCTTTTTTGCCGGGTACCGCGGCGGTGGTGATGACGACATCGCTATCGGCAACGACTTTTTTCATGAGGGCGCGTTGTTTTTCGTAGAAGGCTTCGTCCTGGGCCTGGGCATAGCCGCCTTTGTCTTCGGCGCTGGTGGTTTCCAGTTCCAATTCCACGAAGCGGGCACCGAGGCTGAGCACTTGCTCTTTAACCGCGGGACGGACGTCATAGCCCGAGACGACCGCGCCCAAGCGGTGGGCGGTGGCGATCGCCTGGAGCCCGGCGACTCCCGCGCCAACGACCAGAACCTTGGCGGGAGAGATGGTACCGGCGGCGGTCATCATCATGGGAAATTGTTTGGGGAGGGCCGCGGCGGCCAGCAGGACCGCTTTGTAGCCAGCGATCGAGGCCATCGAGGATAGAATATCCATGCTTTGAGCGCGGGTGATGCGGGGGATCAATTCCATGGCGAAGGCGTTGACCCCGGTTTTCGCGAGTGCGGCGATCCGGCTGGGTTCGCTGAGTGGTTCCATGGCGGCGATGACGGTTTGGCCGGCTTTGAGGCATTCCAGATCGGCTTGGCCTGCCTCGGGATTGGCGCCATACCCGCGGACTTGGAGAATCAAGTCCGAGGCGAAGACGGCGGCACGGTCGGGGACGATTTTGGCCCCTTTCGCCTCATAGTCGGCATCCCGGAACCCGGCGGCGAAGCCCGCCCCAGCTTGAATGTGGACTTCGAATCCCGCTTTGAGCAGTGAGGGGAGTACATCCGGTGTGAGCGCCACGCGGTGTTCCCCTGGGAATGTTTCCTGAGGCACACCAATGGATAATGGCATATCCTGTGTTTTCATGAATCGACTACCTCTCCTTCTAGACGTAAAAAAAGCTTTTCAATGATACCGTCGAAATTAAATCTGTCCAATGAACAAGCGCTTTGCCGGCAGAAAAATTCACCAGAAGCGAGGGCGCTGGTCATGGGATGGCATCGACAGGGGGTTGGTAAAAGAGCCCGATGTGGCTGAGGGTGGGGCAAACTCGGGATTCGTTGATGATCACACGCAGTTTGCTTGTGGTGGTGTCGGGCACCAGGAGGATACGTTTATAGCCGATGGTGGTCCCTTGGGCCAGATCGGTCCATCCCTGCCCATCCCACACCTGCACGGTAAAGGCTTCGACGCGCTGGCCCACAGGGATGTATTCTTGCAGCATGACGCGGTTGAAGGTTTTGGGGGTACCGAGATCGAGTTCGACAGTCGCGGACGAGACCCAGTCATCGGTCATCCAATAGGTCTCTTTCTCACCATCGACGATGGTCTGCGCGCCGAACTGCTGGTTGCCATCGCGGCAGGAGGAGGCGGTGGCCTGACTGTGCAAGGCGTGGTCGATGCTGAAGGTCAGATCCAGGATTTTGCGGAACTGGCGCAGGCTGGCGATATCGTTCTCGTGGATACGGCCGTGACGGTCGGGGGGAAGGTTGAGGAGCAGGACAGAGTTTCTTCCTATGGATTTATAGTAGATATCCATCAGTTGGGCGGGGGTTTTGACCTTGTCATCTTCCGTGGCATGGTAGAACCAGCCTGGGCGGATGGAGACATCGGTTTCCGCGGGGTACCAGACCAATTCGCTATCGGTATTCAGGATGGCGCGGCTGCCGAGATCCTTGGCCATGGGATTGACCAGTTCAAAGAGGGAGCCGGGGCGTTTGGCGACCACGCTCCATTCCATTTCGCGGGCAAAGCCGGACTCGTTGCCGACCCAACGCACGTCGGGGCCGTTGAACATCACCGCGTTGGGCTGGAGTTCGCGGACGATGGCGTAGTACTCGGCCCAGTTGTATTCCATATCCTTGGCGTCGGGGCCCTTGGCGCCGTCAAACCAGACCTCGACGACTTCGCCGTACTGGCTGAGGATCTCGCGAAGTTGGTTTTTATAGTATTCGTTATACCGGACCTGATCGCCATAGGCGGGGTTGTTGCGGTCCCAAGGGGAGAGGTAGAGGCCCATTTTCAGGCCTGCTTCATGGCAGGCTTCGGCCAGTTCCTTGACCACATCACCCTGGCCGTTTTTCCAGGGACTGTTTTTGACCGAATGCTCGGTGTACTGGCTGGGCCAGAGGCAGAAACCGTCATGGTGTTTGGCGGTGAGGATGACGGTTTGCATCCCGGCTTCCTTGCAGACCTGCACCCATTGCCGGGGGTCCAGATCGGAGGGGTTGAAGATGGAGGGGTCTTCTTCTCCGGTCCCCCACTCCATATCGGTGAAGGTGTTCACGGTAAAATGGATGAAGGCGATCATTTCCCGTTCCTGCCAGGCCATTTGGGCGGGGGACGGGGTGATATTGGCGGCGCGGAGGATGACATCGCGGGTGACATCCGCCTGGGCACCAAGCGTTAGCATAGAGAAAAAGCTGATCAGGGTGATCCAGCCAAGGCATGATTTCATAGTATTTCTCCCTTGAGGATAGGATGAGCAAACATACCTGTTCATTAAACAAAAGCGAGGAGGCAAAGTAAAGAGATAGATTGGACGCCGGAGTAAGCCCGGCTTGGCAGGGATGAGTTTTGAATGAGAATAACAAAGGGCGGGCCATCCAACCCGCCCTTTGGGTGATCCTGGGTTTATTGCAGGCTGGTGAGTTTGAAGGTGTAGGCGTAGTCGCAGGGGGCTTCGCCAGGGCTGAGATCGGGACATTCGATTTCGATCCCCGCGTCGGTTTTTTTCCAGGAAAGGGGGCTATCCACGCCTAGCATGGTGATTTGGGTCTTTTCGGATGGCGTGACTTGCTTAATGGTAAAGGTTTTGCCGGGCCAGTTGGGGCAGATGGCGTAGACGGTTCCTTCTTTTTGCGTGAAGAAGGCTTCGACGACCGCTTTGCCCTCGTTGCTTTTTTTGGTGACCTCATTGATGTCGTATTTCACCATGTATTGATCGCCATACTGGACCTGGGGGATTTCGCCCGCGCTCCATTGGCGGGATTCTCTCCAGGGTCGGGTGCCATAGATGGCTTCGCCATTGACCGCGAGCCAGCTGCCCATATCACGCAGGCGCTGTTGCATGATGGTGGGAATGCGGCCATCGGCGGTGGGGCCCACGTTGAGGAGGAGGTTGCCTCCCCGGCTGATGAGGTCGATGAACATCAGGATCAGTTCGCGGCTGGTGCGGTAATCGGCGAGGGATTCGTTGCGGTTATAGCCGTAGGAGTGGCCCATGCCCCGGCTTTCTTCCCAAGGGTGATCGCCGGTATCCATGCCGCTGGCATATTCAGTTGTGTAGTAACTGCCGTGGTGGTGGCGGGTTTCCTTGCCCCAGCGGTCATCGACGACGACCTCGTCCTTGCAAGGGGATTCGTTGAAGAGCCAGGCCAGCAGTTCGGGGCTTTTCCAATCTTCGGAGGGCATATCCCATTCGCCATCGGAGAAGATGATGGAGGGATTGTAGCGGGTAACGACGTCTTTGAACTGGGGAATCATGTGTTTGTCCACGAAGAGGCCGCGGTCTGTCAACCAGAGGGGGTTGTACCATTCATACAGGGAGTAGTAGAAGCCCATGCGCAAGCCAGCGGCGCGGACGGCGTCGCCGAGGTCGCCGAGGAGGTCGCGGTGGGGGCCGTTATCGACACTGTTCCAGGCTTGGCCCCAGCTGCGGTTGGCTTCCTGGCTTTGGAAGAGGCAGAAGCCGTCGTGGTGCTTGGAGGTGAGGACGACATACTTGGCCCCAGCGGCTTTGAAAATTTCGGCCCACTGGTCTGGATTGAAGAGTTCGGCTTTGAAGAGGGGCGCGAACTGCTGGTATTCAAAATCCACCCCGTAGTTTTGGACGTGAAAATCCCAGGCTTCGCCCTTGCGTTCCTCGGCGGGGATGCCTTTGAGGGGACCGCCCATGCGGTTCCAGTACCATTCCGCATACTGGCCCTTGGGTGCCCATGCGGGGACGGCGTAAATGCCCCAGTGGATGAAGATGCCAAACTTGGCGTCCTGGTACCAGCCGGGCAGGGGGCGGCTATCCAGGGATTCCCAATTGGCTTCGTAGGGGCCCGCCGCGAGAGAGGTTTGCGCGCAGAGCAAGCCCACGAGGAGAAGAACGAAGAACGAGCAGAGTTTTTTCATACTAAAAGTCTCCCATACAATCTGTGATCGATGGAGCAAGAATAATGGGAAATGGCGAGAAAGGGAATGGTCGCGGAGGGTGGCGCGGGGATCTTGGAGCGTGGGGGAGGGAAGCGGTGGTGTCTTGATTTGGTGGGCGGATTGGATCATCATGGATGAAAAAACGCAGGGGAACAATTCTCTTGAAAGACATCAATCCGCGGCAAAAAGTGGCGATTTTACGAATTCTACGGGATGCGCGGGAGCCGATTGGCAGCGCGATCATCTCTGGGGAGTTGAAGAAGTACGGGTTTGATCTGAGTGGCCGAACCATCCGGCTGTATTTGCAAAAGATGGAGGATGATGGCCTGGTTACGTCCGCGCGGCGGGGACGGGATGGGGGGCGGACGATCACGCCAGAGGGGGTTGATGAGATTCATGACGCCCTGGTTACCGAGCGGGTTGGGTTTATGGCGAGTAAACTGGATGAGCTTTCGTACCTAGTGACGTTTGAACCCGAAAAGCGGCAGGGCGAGATTGTGCTGAATATGACCTTGATCGACGCGGCATTACGGCGAAAAGCGGTGCGCTGCATGATCCCTGTGTTTGAGGCGGGGATGGGGATGGGCGAGTATGTCGCGTTTATCCCGGAGGGAGAGACGCTGGGGGAATATCAAATCCCCGAAGGGAAACTGGGCATCGGGACGATTTGCAGTGTGACGTTGAACGGGGTTTTGCTGCAGGCGGGGATTCCCGTGATCTCGGTATTTGGTGGGGTTTTGGAAATCGACCAGGGGGTTCCTGCCCGGTTTACCGATATCATCCATTATGGCAGCACTTCGCTGGATCCCTTGGAAATCTTCATCAAGGGGAAATTAACCTCGGTGCGAGATGTGGCGGAAAAAGGATTTGGCCGATTGGGGGCGAGTTTTCGCGAGATCCCTTCGTCTTCGTTGGATTTGTTCCGGGAAGTCCGGCAAACGATGCGGGATGTAAAGTTGGAGGGGATTTTGCTGATGGGGAAACCAAGCCAGTCTTTATTGGGCTTTCCGGTGGAGGAGGGGCGGACGGGCTTTGTGGTGGCGGGAGGATTGAACCCGGTTTCGGCGATCGAGGAGTCCGGGATTCCCACGATTAACCATGCGCTATCCGCCCTGTATGATTTTAACCGGCTGATTCATTATACCCAAATGATGGACTCTGTAGAACAAATGAAGTAGATTTTCCTCGTCATGCTTTGGGCATGGTTTGGAATGCGGATTTTTTCAAGAAAATGGGCGGCACGATTCAGCCGCCCTATTGATTTGTTCTTTGCTGGAATTTCAAGGCAGGTTCAGCGGGACGACGCGGATATTGCGGTAGGCTACCGGGCCATGATCGCCTTGGAGCATGAGGGGGGCCTTCTCGGTTTCTTCTTGTTTGGCGTTGAAGGCGCGGGTGGGGCCGGGCAGGTCGATGTTTTCATGGACGATCACTCCGTTGTGGACGACGAGGACAAAGCGGGCGTTTTCGACTTTTTCCCCATCCTTGAAGCGGGGGGCTCGGAAGGTGATGTCATAGGATTGCCATTCGCCTGGGGCTTTGCTGGCGTTGACGCGGGGGGCATGGCCTTCATCGACGGGTTTGTTGTTCTGCTCATCCCAGCGCTGGTAGACGCCGCCGCAGTCGGATGAGGAAACTTGTTCCTTGCCAAAACTATCGAAGACCTGAATCTCGTACAAACTCTGGAGATAGACGCCCGAGTTGGAGCCTTGAGGGACTACAAACTCGATATGGAGCTGGCAGTCGCCGAATTTTTGTGTGGAGAGAATATTGACAGTGCTGCCCCGCTTGCCGTTGACCATGACGCCTTCGCCGGGGGTGATGCTGAATATCTTGTTGTTGTCAGGGTCGAGGGTGACCGTGCCGCAGACTTCCCATTGGGAGTTGGGATAGAGCCCCAGCCATTGGGTGAGATCTGTGCCGTTAAACAAGTTGAGGGGTTGGGCCTGGGCGCCGAGGGCCAGGCAAAAGAGGGGGATCATGAGTATCGATGGGCGGAGAGTAGGTCTCATTGCGTTCTATACCTCGTTTTCGTAGAAATCCCGGCGGGATGCGCCGTGGAGTCGATCGTATAAAAAATGGAGGGTGAGGTCAATCCATTCGTTTAAGGAATCAATGGCTTCCTGCTGGAGGGAGATGAAGAAGGCCCTCGGTGAGAGGGCCTTCTGATCTGGATGAATAGGGATGGAGTGGGCTCAGCCGGGTTTCCAGCCTTCTTCGCCGGTGTATTTTTTGCCGCCGGGGATGGGCGCGGGCGGGGTTTCGCAATCGCCCAGTTTGTAGAAGATGGGCTGGGATTGGGTGGAGTTGTAGGCCTCGTCCCAGGTGAGTTCCTTACCGGTCTGTTCGGCCATGCGGCCCATGACGGCGGTCATGGTGCTTTCGGCGACGGCGCGGGCTTCGTTGATGGGCTGGCCGGAACGGATGCTGGCGATCAGGTCAGTGTGTTCCTGGACGTAGGGAGCGCAGCGGCCCTGGTATTCCCAGCGCTGCCCCTCGCTGACCAGGTAGCAATGGTCGCCGCTATTGGTGTAGACGTAGCCCTTGGTCCCCTGGAAGCGTTCATCGACGCGCTCGGTGTCGCGGGGATGCTGGCTGCACATGCTGAGGATGCTGACGCCGTTGGCGAACTCATACTGGACGGCGTGATGGTCCCAGATATTCCCGTTTTCGGTCCAGCCCTTGCCGCCGACGCCAAAAGCTTTGACGGGGTGGCCCTTCATGATCCAGTTCATGATATCGAGGTTGTGGACGTGCTGTTCGAGGATATGATCGCCAGAGAGCCACATCCAGTGGTACCAACCCCGGATTTGGTATTCGATCTCGGTCATGCCCTCTTTGCGGTCAGGATAGCCGATGGGGCCGCCGCACCAGAAGACCTGGCCATTGACGATATCGCCGATGGCGCCCTCGTGGACGCGCTGGATGGTCTCAATGTAACTTTGCTGATGGCGGCGTTGGGTTCCAGCGACGATGGAGAGGCCCAGTTCCTTCGCTTTTTCCCCCGCGGCGATGATACGGCGGATGCCGGGGGCATCGACGGCGGCGGGTTTTTCCATGAAGACATGCTTTTTGGCCGCGATGGCCGCCTCCAGGGTTTCGGGTCGGTAGCAGGGCGGGGTGGCGAGGATGACGTAATCCAAGTCCATTTGCA